>JAJDDU010000241.1 GCA_029260155.1 Phycisphaerae bacterium
CGCCGGGGGGTAGTTCGGTGGGGTTTTACCCCCACGGCTCGCCTGCCGCACATCATACGGGACGTTTCAGCGGCGACAAGCATGTAGCGCCGCTACGGACCGTCGAACATCCGTTGGAAGGCCGCGAAGTCAGCGAAATCAACGTCCGCGTCGGCGTCGAGGTCGCCGTCGTCGCAGCCCAACGAGATCGTCCCGCCCGGGTCGGTCACGCAGGCGTGGAATGCGGCGAAATCGCTCAAGTCGCGCGCACCGTCGTGGTCGAAGTCGCCGTCGTAGGCGTACGTGGTCGTCACCGAGACATAGTCGTGCATCGATTCTTGCGACGACCGCTCGGCGTACAGGAGGACCGTGACAAGGCCGCCCACCGCGACGTAGCGATCGAAGTCCGCTTGAATGTGCCCGCTCAGAATCGCGTCGCGGTTTGCCGCGGCGTTGTCCATGAAACGATTCTCGCCGATGAGCCCGCCGCCATCACCCCACTGCGCGGCAACGTAGTCCCAGACGTAGAGCTCCACCTGCAAGCAGTCGTCGCCATAGCCTTCCCAGAGAATCTCAAGATCCATCAACTGCGACCGATCTTCGTCGATCAGGAACTCGAAGATATGCGTGGACTCGCGGCCGCCGCTAGCAGCTGGCGAGCGATAACGGTTCGTGTCGAAGTCCGATCCCGTTGCGTTGGACGTGCTGATCTTGTCGTAAGCGCTGCCGTCGAGGTTCGAAATCTCCGTCGCCGCCTCGGCCGGCCGGCGGACGCCGTTGAGGCTGGACCAACTGAATGTCTGGTAGCCGTACGCCCACTTGTCCACGCCGGCACCCGAGCTGAAGTCGTAGACATGCTGTCGGGCGTGGGCGACCCTGCACGCTGTGTCGCTGATCGCATCGACGGAGTTGCCGGCGCCGTCATGAGCGACGGCCTTGACGAGCACTTCGGATGACCCGACGGCCGGTATGGTCCACGCGAACGCGCCGTCGTCCACTTCGCCGGACGCGATCGAACCGCCAAACGTCTCGCCGCCATCGAGCGAGTAGTACAAATCGACGGACGTTACTTCCTCGTCGTCGCTTGCCGCCCAGAGCAACTCTTGCGTCGTGCCGCCTATGAGCAGCTCACCGCCGTCGGGCGATACGATATGTGCCGAGGGCGTCGTGGCCTCATGGCGTGGCACCTGCATGACGATGCAGTGAATCGCCCCCGCGGCGGGGATGATCGAATAACAGTTGATGGGGACGATTTCGACGCCCGGTGCAGCAGCCTGCCACGTCGCCAGCGCTTCCGCATCTCGCGCCAGATGTGAAGCGCTGCCTTCTCCGTACGTGGGAATGAAAATGCGATCATTCACCCGGAAGGCGTTGGTGTAAGTGTAGTGAACGCCTCCACCGCCGTTGTGGTCCGGGACGCGAAAGACCTCGAATCCCAGTTCGTTCTCCATATAGTCTGCGGCGTTGTTCGTCACGGCGATGGCCGAAGCGTTCGAACCGGGTAGAAACTCGGAGATGATCACCGTGTCCTCGTCCACGAGATAGAACCACATGTCGATGTGTCCGGTGCCGTCTACGCTGCTCGGAAGTCGCGGAAAAATGTGCAACGCGTCAATGCCCTGGTAGTTCTGGTAGAGTTCGCCGATGAAGTCTTCACCGAATCCGGGGTTGTCCTGATGCGTCAGAGAGGTCGTGTACCCGGTCCGATTGGGTCCGGGTTGGAAGTTCCCACCAGAGTAGTATAGTCCGATGTCATACGACGGCATCAGAAAGTAGTCATCCGCCAGACGCGTGGGAACGAAGTTGTCCAAGGGGCGCGTCGGGTAGTAGTGACTGTCGACGATTCCGAGTGCTCCGTTCTGCCGGATGAAATGTGGCCCGTAGTCGCGAAGCCAGATGGAGTTGTTCGCCATTTGTATGAACTGAACTTTGCTCATGTCAGCACCGCCTGCAGCGAAATAGCCCTCCGCCTGACTCTGAATCGCGCCGTTCGAAACCACCACGTACGCGATCTCATCATGGACGGGATCTGCGGTGAGCGCGACCACGCAATCGCGCACCACGCTTGGCCAAGAGCCTTGACTATAGCGGAACAACACGCCTGCGGCTGGCGCGTACTCCGGCGGAGACTCGATCAGTCCTGACGTCGGCGCATCTTCCGGAATGGGCAGTCGAATTGCGTACGGGTACACCGCTTGGTTGGGATCCACGGGCGGCGTTCCGCCTTCGCGCACGTGCGACAGCGGGCCTTGCGTCGCTTCATCCCACACCGTCGGATTCGAATCATCTTGCCCACTCGGCGTCTCGGCGACACAGCGCGCCACGCCGCCGGCCAGGAGTATGCCAATCACCGAAGTAATGCATTTGGTAAACATCTTTCCCTTTCGCAATGTGCGGTACACCATGCCAAGGCGGCGTCTCTTCTTGTCAACGCGCAACTTCCGAGTCTGCCCGAACGCATCTCCCGCAACCCAAGCTCCAGACTAGCGAATTACGCGACGCCAAGCAACGTCGTCTCGATAAAATGAGGGGCTTCAAAAGTTGCGATGCTTAATATACGCAAGTGTGAAGCGAAAACGCGCCAGACGGCACGATTGCCGCGTCCGAAAGCGAGCGGCCGGACTAGTCTCGCACGTCGGAGCGACGTGTCGATTGAGCGACGGACCAAAGACCGATCAACACCAGCGCAACGCCGACCAGCAGCGACCACTTGAGGGGTTCGTCGGCCAGCAGCCAGCCCCACACCAAGGCCATCACCGGCGTGACGAACGTGATCGTCGCCACCGCTGTCGAGTCGATTCGCTGGAGCAGCCAGAAATACCCAAAAAACGCCACGGCGGAACCAATCACCGCCAAGTACAACGTGGCCGCCGACGCTGCGGGCGTCCAGTCCGCAATTCGCGGCTCCTCCAGAAAAAACGCTCCCACACTGAGTGACGCGGCACCGCCAACCATCTGCAGTGCGGTCAAGGCCACGGCATCGACACGCCCGAAACTGCGTTTGATGAAACTCACGCTGATTCCGCACGAACCAGCGGCTACGACCATCGCACACACCGCCACCGCGCCCCACTCCGAACCGATACGCAACTCGTCAACGAAGACAACCGCAACGCCGGAGAGCCCGCACGCCAGACCGGTCACCTTTCGCACCGACCAACGTTCTCCCGTGATGAGGCGAGCGCTCGCCGCAGCGACGAAGAACGGAAAAGTGGCGAACAGAACAGCCGCCATTCCGGAAGAGATGTGACGCTCGGACCAGTAGACCAGCGCGTAACCGATGCCGATCTGCGGAAAGCCCCAGGACACGATCGCCAATCGTGTGCGCCATCGCTCTGGAAACCGGATCGGACGAAACGCGTGCAAAACGGCAAACGGGATGATAGCAACCCAGAAACGCGCAGCCGCAGCCGTGACCGGCGGGACG
>JAJDDU010000242.1 GCA_029260155.1 Phycisphaerae bacterium
CGGTCCCATGGCTCGAAGTGCGCGCACACTCGGCGCGGTTCTCCACACACGGAGCAAAACGGCGTTGCATTGCTTAGAAGCTTGAGGAGCGGACTTGCGGGGCCGACGTCACCGCTCCATTCCCGACGACCGGTCTCGGCCATTTACCTGACCGTGGCAGGTCCAAGGCGCCCCATGTACCAAACGACGTGCGCGCACGTGGCGCACAAAAGAACTAACAATGCTGTCGAGCAACCGCGTGTTTCGTTGGTAGCAGGGACGGTTTGATTATCGAGTTCTTAGTCGCGTCGTGCACGCCGGTTTGGAAGGCGCTGTGAGACGACTTCCGCCGCGAAACCCGATTCGCCGGCACGCACTACCTAGCCCGGACTGCGCGCACAATTCAGACTAATGGCGCCGCCCGATTACGCCTTGGCGATGGTACTTTTCCGGTTCAATCGCCTCGCGGAATGCAGCACCCAGCTCGTGGAGATTTCCGTGGATGTGCGTACATCGCGCAACGGTCGCATCGGCCACTGTCCACGCGCCATCGTATTTCTGAAGGTGGATGATGCACTCGGTGCCGACATGGACGTACCTGGAGTGGAGAAACCCCAAACCGCTCCCGGAGATGTTCCGGGTAGGGGCGAGGTAGCCGATTGCACGGGTCTCGTCCAACGGGTCGCGAAGGTATACCACGGTGACCGGCCCCCGAAAGCTAAATCGGGGTGTCGTACGCATCTCGGTGCCTGCAGCCACCTGGCCCTCGTCGAGGGAATCCAACGTTTCGGAGATCACCTGGTCGGCGACACGCACGGATTGAAGCAGTTGACCATACGGGTCTGACATAACCCGTCCTCCACACAATTAAGGCAAGGTGTGCGGTGCTTGCCTACGTAGCCACGCACCGCAACACCAAGCCCAATGGCACACTTCGCTGTTTCGGGAAGATAGCGCTTCCTTCCACCTTACTAAACGAGGTCTGCGCCCGTTGCGCACACTCGCTCACCCATAATTCTTGGTTTTTCGGTAAATGTTGCGTAGGACGCCAGAATCGCGTGGTACGCCCACCCGTGCTTCACGGGGCGCTTGCGAGGGAGACGCTGCCGGCTATCCCCGCGGCACGCGCGACGTATCGAACCGTGAACCGCCCGAGACGTCAGGGACACCCTGTCCCCCGTGATCGCGGCTCGCTACGGTCGGCGTCCGCGCGATCTGGAATCCGCGTTCCCGAGTGCGGCGATGATCGCTTCCTTGCTGCCCGCTCTATCACAAATCGTGCGGAGTTCTTCGCGCGTCATGGCGACGAGCCCGTTCATTTCGACCTCCGCAAACTCATCAACGAGTATGAGATGGTGCGCGGGTTCCAGGTTCGACGGCTCAACCCGTTCCCAAGTGCCGGATCCGTTCATCGGTTTGACGTGGAGCGTGCGAGCGTAGTTCGCCTCCAGTCGCGTCGCGCGCACGCCAAGCGTGATCCAGAACCTGGTGACCCTTCGCGTTGGGTCGAAGCTAATGGGTACGGCCACGCGTACGTCCGACCCCAAGTCCGGGTCGTCCCAGGCGCTCGCGATCCAAACGGCTGCAACGGCCGTGCAGTGTTCAACATCAACTTGCTCGTCGTCGAAGAATGAAGCGCGCATGCCAATGTCCTCTGCGCTGATGATGTAGAGTCCGTAGAAGAGCTCACGCATGTACTGCAGTTCGGACGCAAGGTCCACGGTTCGTGGCCCAGTCGCCGTGAGACCATGGAGCGTTTTCAGCGGCTCTACGCCGACGGCGCTCTCCAGGAAATTCGACAGGAATGAATAAGCACGAGCTGTTCGTACGAAGTAGCTGGGAGCGGGTTCCACGCGCAGCCGTGGCTTCATTGGGGGGAGCGGCGGACGCTCAGGAAGCGCTGAGGTTATTTCTGTGAACGTGAGGCCACGGACATGCGTTTCACGGCGCTTGGTTACCAGCGCCTTGAAGGCCTCCAGCATGCGCTTCTTGTAAGCCTTCGTCAGGAGCAACTTGTTGTGCTCGCTGCTCTTCTCTGGAAGGAGTAGCGTTTCCAGGGCATACACTTGGTAGTCGTACCAACCGCCATCCGATCTGGGGGTCAAATCAACGCGACCACTGCGAATCGCTCGAATCAACGCGCCCATGAGATCGACGTTTTCCGGCAACCCGTTTGGAAAGAGTTTCTCAAACAACTCCGTCTCTCGAGACGTGGATGCCGGAAAGAAAGCAACGACGCACGTCGACAGCTGTCGCTCGCGACATCGCTTCGCAATACCGGCTGCGTCGGGTGACTCCATTTCCGTCAGATCGACCAGCGACAGTGTCTTGTAGGGGTTGGTGAGTCGAGCGAAGAAATCGACCGCCCGCTGGTAATCGGCAAGGAGTGAGGCATCGGATGCCAACGCAGCGGCGAGGGCGGCAGGCACATCCAAATCGTCGGTACCGAATGACTCCTGCAGGAATCGTAGAAAGCGAAACGTCTCACGAAGCGTCTCGTTCCATGTATAGAAACCGATCGGCTTCGATCGAACGTCGATCCGAAGAAACTGGTCAAGCGCACGGTCCTTCGCAGCCACATCGTTGACGGCAACTGTTTCACCAGCGAGTTCCAGTGCGGCGGCCAAGAAGGGAGTAGCCGGGCTGTTCGGTCCCACTTTTGCGTGCAAACGCCGAACCAACCCGACATGGCTCGCCAGTGCTTCATCCAGGCCCGTGTAATAGGCTTGGTCCAGTGCGGCGTACAAGCCGTCGTCGAACTGCTTGGCCTTACCGTCGATCATGTTGACCGAAGGGAGAAACTGTCCGGATTTGAGAGCGTTGTAGGCGGCGGAGTAAGAGCGGTGCAGCTTCAGGAGGTGCCGACTAACGTCGGGTTTGATCAGAGGCACATCGAGCTTTATCACAGCGTTGCTCTTGTTGACAAGCCACCCACCCCACGGTCGACGGTCCACCAAGTCCGCATCGAAAGTCGTGACTTTGTCCGCAAGCCGGTCATCTTGGAGAGGATCTTCATGCTGGTCTGATGGGGCATGGTACTCCGTTTTTTCCGTCGTGTAGGTGTCTGAAGATCTGGTTGCGATGGTCCACACGGCAAATCCGGCAGCCCCTGAGGCCACGAGTGCTATCAGACGCAATCCGCGCTTCGTGAGTGTCATCGGTCAGCTCCTTTTGTTCGCGTGGTCGATGTGGGGATGGATCAATCCGGCTGAGTGGTAGGCTCGCACCGATCGTCCAACGAATGCAACGGCGTGACGGCTCCACAATCGCGACGCCGATCACACCCGACAGGCTTCCAAGCTTGGATTCTCTACGTCCCCAGGCTTCGGCCGCGATTCTATCGCAGGGGTCTTCTTGTTGCGAGCGGCCGCAGCATGATGCCAGAATCGATGGTCACACCCCGCTCGCACGACCAAACAACATATTTTCTTGACTCCGAGACATTGAGTCAGGTAACTTAACTGCTACTGCAACAATTGGCCGGTCACTGGGCGCGGCGATG
>JAJDDU010000243.1 GCA_029260155.1 Phycisphaerae bacterium
GCTCGCCCCAGGCTATCATAAGCTTCGTTCGTGAAAAGGGATGTCGTATCCGATTCTCAGGGAAACGCAAACAAGCGTGCATGGATCGTTCCTTCGGACACGTACGGGTTTGCAGGCGCTGAGTCGAGCGGCTTGCAAACCGGGTGCAACATCGCGGGGCACGCTCAACGAGCGGATGATCGTGGCGCCATGAGCGATTGCATCTCATTGTCTCATACACCGAAAGGGGAGTGGTCAGTGGATTCCAAGAAGATTCGTTTGAGTAACATGTGCGCGTTCTTGGTGCTGGTCAGTGCCACGAATCTGTTCGCGCAAGTCGCCGAAAAGGATGATTCATCATCTGCACCGAACGTTCTGGTCGTTCAGTCCGATGACAAAGCTGTTAAATCGCACCCGCCGGCTGAAGGCGGTCCCGTCTTGTCACTCGACCCAGATCGTGACTGCTATGAAAACGGCGACATTCTTCGGGTTGACCTAAACCTGACGAACGCCGATCAGCTCATCGCGGGAGGTCAGTATTTTGTAAGTTACGATACGTCGCGTCTCGAGGTCGCCGGCGGACGATTCTGTGTCAACACGGTGGATCCACCGATGACCCCGTGCGGTACCGTTCTTGATTGCGGCGCGCCGGACGGCAGCGGAAACTTCCCGGCTTGTCGCGCATCGTGCGCGGGCGGCAGCAATCCTGGTGCGACCTGTTCGAGCGACGGAGACTGCCTGGATGGAGGCCTTTGCACGGACGGCGCCGAGGCGGGCCAAAGCCCGTTCGATAACGAGTTGTTCCAGGTCATCGATGAAGCCGGCGGCACGATCGACTACGCGGTGGGCGCAGACTTTGGCGACCCCGGCACACTCAACGACAGCACCATGGCCCGGTTCGTATTTCGTATCATCGACGTCGGAACCACATGCCAGGAAGACGGCTTGGTTGCGTTTCGACCCCACACCCCGCCGACGAAGCTGACGAACATCGATGCCGACACCATCCTTCCGACGCTCAACAACCTCTCGCAGATTTCTGTCGACAGCGAGGCCCCGCAAACCAGCGGAGGCGGAAGCGCCACGCCGCTGGACGACAGTTGTGAGTCGATCGTAACGTTCAACGCGACGATCACCGACAACTGCTGCTTGGAGCCGAACAGCGTCGTGGTATCGGCCGCCATTCCGGCCGGCAACGCCACCCTCGGTCTATTGGATTGCACAACAACGGCCGGCGGCGACAACGAACTCAGCGTGTCGTGCACGGTCATGGCCAGTGATTTGACCGACTGTTCGACGTCCGTTGAATTCACCATCACGCCCACCGATTGCTGCGGCAACGAGGGGCAGCCTTTCGTTGGCACCGTACCGGTTGCGGACGGCATCGCACCTCAACTCGGTTCGGTTTCGACGAGCGACGTCGTCGTCAACCCGGAAACTTGTGGCGGTGAGGTCATCGTCACCGGCATCGTGACGGACAATTGCTCGCTCAGCGCGGGCGACATCTCGATTTCGGTGAGCGGCGGCGCCGGCGTCACTGTCGGGACCGAAGACTGCTCCTTTACCCAGTTGGACGGCAGCTCGGTCGATGTTCTTTGCACCATCCCGGTTTCGGACGTTACCGATTGCAACGATTCGGTTGTCTCCGTCACGCTGAACGCGACGGACCTCTGCGGAAATCCTGCGACGGCTGCGACGGTACAATCCACCGTACTGGACCTGGAGCCACCGACGATCGCTTGCAACGCGATGGATGCTTTTTTGGATGCGGAGTGCCGCGCCGCCATCGATTTCGACGCGAGTGCAACCGATGCCTGCTGCCTGCGGCCGGGCGGCGTGAAAGTGGCGACAAGCATGATCGCAGGCTGCGGTACACTCGGGCTGACGTTTGACAGTACAGCGGTGAGCCAAAACGAAGTCGCGGTTGACGGGCGGGTCCAGGTCATTGACATGGACTGCTGTCTTACGACGGTGACACTCTCGGTCAATTCACTCGATTGTTGCGGCAACAGCGGCGACACCTGCTTCGAGCAGGTGAACGTGATCAACGCTGTTCCGCCGACCATCACGTGCCCGGCTGACATTGATGTCGATTGCATCGAGAACGTGCCCGGTCAGGCGCAGTCACTGGCTGACTTCGAGCAACTCGGTGGAAGCGCGGCGGGCGGATGCGGCGCACCGGTGACGTTCGCGCCTCTGCCGGATAGTCCCGGCGGCACATGTCCGACGACGATCGTACGACAATACCAGGCCACATCGTGTGGAATCGATGCGATCTGCACACAGACCATCACGGTGGATGACAACGTCAATCCGGTGCCGAACTGCCAGGATATCGTGGTTCAGAGCGCGGCCCAGTGCGCGACCGAGGTTACATTGCCGGAAAACGCGACGGACAACTGTGTCGGGCCGTTGAGCTTCGCGTATGAGGCGGATATGGGCAACGGTTTCGTGCCGATCGCGAACCCGGCCATATTCTCGCCGGGCGTGACGCCGGTTCGTTGCACGGTAACGGATGCGTGTGACAACAGCGGTTCGTGCATACTGACCGTTACGGTCGAAGACCAAGTACCACCCACGATCACCTGTCCCGCGAACGTGACGACGAAGAATGACGCGGGTGCGTGCGGAGCTGTTGTGGACTACCCCGCCCCCGTCGCTTCGGACGATTGCGGGCTTGAGTCCGTCACGTGCGTTCCTGCGAGCGGCTCGTTTTTCGATGTGGGGACAACGCAAGTCACGTGTACGGCGACCGACACTTCGGGCAATACGAACGACTGCAGCTTTGACGTTACCGTCAACGATGTTGAAGACCCGATGATCACGTGCCCGGCTGACATCACCCAGGACACCGATCCCGGCGCGTGCTCGGCTGCGGTGGACTTCACCCTACCCACGGCCGCCGACAATTGCCCCGGCGCGACCGTTGTTTGCGATCACCTGCCCGGTTCGACGTTTGACGAGGGCTCCACGACGGTGACCTGCACTGCCACCGACGCTTCGGGCAAGACAGCCATGTGCAGCTTTACGGTAACGGTTGAAGACAACGAGGCTCCGACCGTCACGTGTCCGACCGACATCACCCAGGATGCCGATCCCGGCACGTGCTCGGCTGCGGTGGATTTCACCCCACCCACGGCTGCGGACAATTGCCCCGGCGCAACTGTTGTGTGCGATCACCTGCCCGGTTCGACGTTCGACGAGGGCTCCACGACTGTCACCTGCACTGCCACCGACGCTTCGGGCAATACAGCCATGTGCAGCTTCACTGTAACAGTCAATGACGGTGAGGATCCGATGCTCACCTGTCCAACGAACATCAGCGTGTCCAACGACCCGGGCACCTGCGGCGCGTTCGTTAGTTACGCGACGCCGATCGCAACGGACAATTGTGAACCCGCTATGGGGGGACCGTCGGTATCCGTCGTATGCACGCCGGCGAGCGGCTCC
>JAJDDU010000244.1 GCA_029260155.1 Phycisphaerae bacterium
TGTCCGGCTGAAACAGCGGCAGAACGCGGGCCGCGCAGCGGGCCGCCATCCGCAGGCCGCCTGCGTCCGCGAAAGCGGCGCAACGGAAACAAACGCGACGAACTCATAGGATGGCCCGAATCGAGTTTACACAAGACCTGCAACTACCTTCGCAGTGTTCACATGAGATCGATTCTCAAGAGTTCGGATGGCCTCAGGATGGTGTCTCTATCAAAACCCAACTGTCCTGTCAGATAAGGACTTACATCTTTCGCCAAACGACGCCGTTCGGCCTACGATGTACCCTCACAGAAACCGATTTGACGGTTGTGCCTCCGGAAGCAGCCGCGCGTGCTCTCGCTGTGGCAGTCGCGGGTCGACGCGTCGCTGGCCACGGCCACGCTTTGCACGTGTGATTTCGAAGGTTTGGAGCGCCTGCCGGCACGTCTAAAAGCACTCAACGGCTGACGCGATTCCGACGTCGCCTCGAACCGCAAACCGCGTTGCAGCGTCCGCCGTGGGCGTGAGCGAGCACAACGAGAAACGCCTCACGACCTGTGAAATGTCCGTAAAAGACACTGAGTTGACACCAAACGGCGTTTTGGGGCATTTCGGGCGGAAGGGCGAGTTTCGTAACTCTTGCCCTCACAACGTGTTACGGCAATGGGCGATATAGGACTTGAACCTACGACCTCCTGCGTGTCGAGCAGGCGCTCTAGCCAACTGAGCTAATCGCCCCAAAGCGGGGCGCTTTCTCTAAACGATCGCGAGTCAGGAGTCAATAGCCGACCCCTAACCATCAAGTTTCCGCAGCCAAGAGCAGGTTCTCACGAGCGACTTGCCGCGATATGATCCGAACCCAGGCCGCCAACGTCAGGCCACGAACTCGTCCAACATACGGAGCATCGCACGTGGCAAGCGACAAGCCCATCGTCAGCCGATACGACGGAAATCCCATCCTAACGTCTGCCGACATCCCCTACCCCGTCGCGACGGTGCACAACGCCGCCGTCGTCAAACACCGCGACAAGTACATCATGCTATTCCGCTCACACCGCGACACCGGCCGATGCATCCTCGGACTCGCCGACAGCGACGACGGATTCCACTTCACCCCGCGACCGCAGCCATTCATGACGCCGTCAAGAGAAGGCGTCTTCGGAGAGTACGAAGCCTTCGGAGTCGAAGATCCCCGAATCACATTCATCGACGATAAGTACCTCATCACCTACAGCGCCTACTCAAAACACGGAGTCCGCGTCGCCCTAGCCAGCACCAAAGACTTCGATTCCGTCGAACGCATCGCCCTCATCACCCAAGCCGACATGCGCAACGTCGTCATCTTCCCCGAGAAGTTCAATGGACGATACGCCCGACTCGATCGCCCCCACAGCGAAATATCACCGTGGGCAATCTGGATCAGCTACTCAACCGATCTCATCCATTGGGGCCAATCACAGGCCATCATGAAGCCCGTCCAATACCATTGGGACGAGATGAAAATCGGCCCCGGCGCGCCGCCGATTCGCACCGACAGAGGTTGGCTCCACATTTACCACGGCGTCTTCCCAACGATGGACGGATCGGTCTATCGACTCGGAGTCGCCCTCCACGACCTCAACGACCCCGCCCGCATCCTCGGCGTCTGCGACCGCTGGATCCTTCAACCCGAAGATCCTTGGGAGATCACCGGCTACGTCCACAACGTCGTCTTCACCTGTGCTGCCGTTCCCGAACACGACGGCACCGTCAAAATCTACTGGGGCGGCGCCGACAAAGTCATGTGCGTAGGAACCGCCGTATTGGACGATCTCGTCGACCTCTGCCTCAACGACGCAAGACCACCGCTCTAAGAACAACCAGCGAGCGCCCAACCAACGCCCACGGATCGCATTCCGTGGGTTCCGCATCCAAAAAAAACACGATTCGCCGGAATCCGCTTGACCGACGAACAATCGTGTGCCATACTGTATTAGCTACCTCATACAGTAGGCGACGACACAAGGAACAACCGCGTGCTCATCAACCCAGTCAGCCACATCCCGATTTTCCAACAGATCGTCGACGCAGTGCAGGGTTCGGTGGCCGCCGGCGTCTACAAACCCGACGAAGCACTCCCCTCTGTTCGTACGCTAGCCCTGGAACTCGCCGTCAACCCCAACACTGTCCAACGCGCCTACCAGGAGCTTGAGCGACAAGACCTCATCCGCTCGCGTCGTGGCCAAGGGATGTTCGTCGCCAAGCAAAGCGCCGAGTCCGCCAGGACCAGGGCCGAGGCAACGATTCGCACCACCTTCGAGCACGGCATTTTGACCGCTCGGCACGCCGGCCTATCAGCCAGCAAGATACGCTCCATTTTCAAACACGCCGAAGAAGCTGACCCGACCTCGACCGCAGAAAGGGTGAAACCATGACAGCCATAGAATCACCACAGTCAGCCATCGAATTAAACGCTGTCACCAAACGCTTCGCCCGACAGACCGCGGTCGACCAACTGACGTTGCGAATCCCCACGGGCACGGCACTCGGCTTTCTAGGACAAAACGGAGCAGGCAAGACCACGACCATTAAAATGTTGATGGGACTGCTGAGACCAGACGCCGGAACCGCCAACGTCCTCGGACACGACCCCGTCGCCGACAGTCTCGACGTCAGGCGGCGCGTCGGCTACGTGCCCGAACAACAGTTCATACACCGCTGGATGCGTGTCCGCGAAGCCGTCCGCTTCTGCCGAACCTTCTTCCCGACGTGGAACGACAAACTATGCACCGACCTGCTAAATCGCTTCGCCCTGGACCCGAAAAAACAGGTCAAGCATCTCTCCAAAGGAATGGCCGTCAAGCTGTCCCTCGTCCTTGCCCTCTCGCACGAACCCGAAGTGCTCCTGCTCGACGAGCCCATGGCAGGCCTCGACCCCATCGCCCGCGAAGAGTTGATCGAGGGCATCTTGCAAGTCCTATGTGATCGCGCAGTCACGCTAGTGTTCTCCAGTCACACCCTCAGTGACGTCCAGCGACTCGCCAACGTCATCGGCATCATCCACGAGGGAAAACTCCTCGTGAACTGCCCCGTCGACGAGCTATTGGCCAAGACCAAACGCATTCGCGCCGTCCTCGCCGACGGCACGACCCCAGCCGGTCCACCCAACAGCGCAATCTGGCAGCGCGTTCAAAACCGCGAGTGGCTCGTCACGGTCAACGACTTCACCGACGACACCATCCCTCGCCTCCGCGCCGCCAATCAGTTGGAAACGGTCGAAGTCATGGACCTCGGACTCGAAGAAATCTTCAAAGACTACGTCAAGGGCTGGAGGAAAAACGCATGATCGCCACCCTACTCTGGAAAGACTACCGCCAAAACCGCCGCCTACTCATCGCGCTGGTCCTATTCCTCGCGATTCCCTATGCCTTCGCCATCATCTACGGTGGAGTCAGTCGACTGCGGGAGCCCGAGTACTATCCTCGCGCGAGTTGGTCCGAGATGTTCATGGTCGCGAGCGTCGTCAGCCTGTCGGAACTCGTTGTGGCTTGCGCCTTCATCGCGGGCAACGCGTTCGCCGGCGAACGCGCCGATCGCTCCGCCGAATTCGTCGGCTACCTGCCGATTCCCCGTCCCGCATCCACAATGAGCAGGGCGATTCTAGCCATTGGGTCGTGCGTGACGCTCGCCCTATGCAATCTGGCCATCTTCTGCACCGCAGCCGGGTGGGTATCCAACGAGCGATCACACCCACCGGTGGAGCTCTTCGTAAGCGTAGCAGCGACCGCGGTCCTGCTGTTCGGCGTTGCGTGGTTCGCTTCTTCGTTCCTGCGCAGCGCCGCCATCGCCGCCGCAGCCGGAATCATGCTCATGGTTGTAGTCGGCAGTGGGTTGGCCATGATCGACTACATCCGTGGCGGCCACGACGCCGACACCATCATGAAAAACTGGTACGCCCCAATGTGCCTGCTGGTGGGCCTCACCGCGTTCACCGCCGGCTGCGTCCACAGCCTCCGCCGCATCGAACCATAGCGCATTGCAACCGTTCCGAGCCCGGAGCGCAAGCGACGGGCCACGACCCAAGCAACCCCATCGAACGTCATTCCGAGCGAGCGAAGCGACCGAGGAATCTCGCTGTAAGTCCATACCAGCCGAATTCCGCCGCGCGTTCAAATCGACAGTCCCCCCCCCTATTTGTTCTCAACAACGGACATTCTGGTAGGTAACACTGCGTCGTGAAGCGGATGGGCCGTTAGGACCGCGGCCCATCCGCAGGGTCGGCG
>JAJDDU010000245.1 GCA_029260155.1 Phycisphaerae bacterium
ATCTGCGAACGCCCGGAACACGGTGTTGGTTGTCTCCAGCACGGTCGTCATCGTCAAGCGGCAGCCAGCGGGTCCATTCGTCGCAATCGCTGGAGAAGAACACCGTGTCAATCCGGGAACCTCGACATCGACCTTGACTGCACCCTGCGGACCCCACCTGTTCGACGATCTCTCTCAACCACCCACAGGCCGTCGTGCCATCAACACCACTTCAAGGCTGGGCAGGTAGGGACGCAGATCTTTGCGCAATCTTCATGAAGGCTTTGCATCGACGCAACACGCGCTCGGTATCGTTCTGGCGCGAGAGGACAGGAAAGGGCAACGGCCTCGTGTGGCGTCGGCTGGCCCTGGTTAAGGAGGAACCGAATGCGATCAACCGTGAGGACGAACATGAATCGAATCTTCTCCACGATCTTCGTAGCCGTTCTTGGATGCGGAATCACAACCGCCACGGCGCAGGAGCCATCAGCGAGGGAACGCGAGCTTGAAGAGCTGGTCGGCAAGCTAGGCGACAAGGTTGACCAACTTGAGTCCCGGTTGGGTCAGGTAGAGGGGACGCAATCCGCTGGCGGCACGGAAGCCCGCGTCGAGCAATTGGAACAAAGCGTCCAGCAAATCAAGAGCGGACGTCCACCGTCTGAGGATTCCGAAGAGTGGACCAAGATTCGGAAATGGGTGAACGACGGCAGCACAATGAGGCCGCATTGGAAGGACGGCTTGCGATTCACCTCCAACGACGGCTCCTTCAAGCTGAAAATCGGTGGGCGCATCCAGCACGACTTCGCGTACTTCGCCGAGGACGGTGACATCGAGCGAAGGTTGGGCGCAGATGTCGATGATGGCACGGAGTTCCGCCGAGCGCGTCTCTACTTTTCGGGGACGATCTACGACGACATCGACTTCAAGGTTCAATACGACTTTGCGGGCGGCGACGCCGACTTCAAGGATGTCTACTTGGGACTGCGAAATGTCCCGTACGTTGGGAATGTCCGGGTCGGGCAATTCAAAGAACCGTTCAGCCTCGAAGAACTTACCAGCAGCAACTACATCACATTCATGGAACGGAGCCTTGCCAACACCTTCGCTCCGGGCCGAAACACCGGCATCATGTTCTACGACACCATGATGGACGAGCGGATGACCTGGGCGGCTGGCGTTTTCCGACAAACGGACAGCTTCGGCGATGGCGCTGGTGGGCGGGACTACAATGTGACCGCACGGCTGACCGGATTGCCGGTGTACGAGGAAGGCGGTAAGAAGCTGCTGCATCTCGGCGTCTCCTACACACACCAGAACTATGAAAACGACACGATTCGATTTCGCGCTCGCCCGGAATCGCACCTCGCGCCGCGGCTCGTCGATACGGGAGACTTCTCGGCGGAGTATGGGGACTTCATCGGGGCGGAAGCGGCCTGGGTCGATGGGCCGTTCTCTTTGCAAGGTGAGTATGTCCATGCGTTCATCGAAGGACGGAATCGCTGGGATGGCGATCCGAACTTTTGGGCGGCATCGGTGCAGGCGAGCTATTTCCTGACCGGCGAGCATCGCCCCTACAAGACATCGACGGGCGCGTTCGATCGAGTCAGACCGCTCAAGAACTTTGGAAAGGACGGCGGATCAGGAGCTTGGGAGCTTGCGGCTCGGCTTTCCTACCTCAATCTCAATGATAACGGCGTGAAGGGTGGTCGCCTACGAGACCTGACCGTCGGTTTGAATTGGTATCTGAATCCGAATGTTCGCACGATGTGGAATTATGTGCTGGCTGATCCGTCCGAAGGCGGAAGTGTCAGCGCGTTCATGTGGCGATTCCAGGTTGCGTTCTGATGTCGAATCACATTGAAGATCAGAAGGCGCGAGTGTGGCGGAAGAATCAACGAAGGAGTGTTTTGATGCGTAAACGTTTGTTTCGAGTGATGGGTGTGGTGGCGTGCGGCTGTTCGTTTCAGTTGATCGGCTGCGAGAGCCAGCAGATCGCTGATATTCTGGCCGGAAGCGTGAAGAACACGGCGGTGGAAGTGAGTACGTTCGTCGTAGAGTCGTTCGTGGACAGCGCATTCGGGCTTGAGTAGCGCGCTCGCACGACTGGGATCACCTTACGAGTGCTATGCGGCAATACAAGAAAGACAATCACAGGGAGACAAAATGAACGGGAAACTAAGATTCACATGCAAGGCGCTCGCGGGTTGCGCGTTCGTCCTAATCGCGACAACTATCGGGGCGGCGTCGGCCTTGGGGCAGGAGAAGCTTTCGGGCAGCGTCAAACTCGATGGATCCAGCACCGTGGCGCCCATCACGATGGCGGCAGCGGAGCTGTTCATGGAGCAACAGCCTCGCGTTCGCGTGACGGTTGGCATCTCCGGGACCGGCGGGGGCTTCAAGAAGTTTCTTGACGCGAAGCCGAGTCTTCGCACGGACATTAGCGACGCGTCCCGGTCAATCAAGCCGTCGGAATTGAATCGCGCCAAGAAGCTGGGCATCGAGTTCATTGAGATTCCGATTGGCATCGACGGTATCGCGGTGATGGTTCATCCGTCCAACACCTTCTGTGGCCACCTGACCGTGGCCGAGCTAAGGCGCATCTGGGAACCGGGCAGCGCGATCACGAACTGGAGCCAAGTTCGCAAGAGTTTTCCCGATCTCCCCTTGAAACTCTACGGGCCGGGAACGGACAGTGGGACTTTCGACTACTTCACGAAGGCCATCTGTGGCAAGGAAAAAGCGTCGCGCAGCGACTACACGGCCAGCGAGAGCGACAATGTCCTCGTGCGCGGGATCGCGGGAGACAAAGGCGCGCTAGGCTACTTCGGATACTCCTACTACGAGGCCAACCAAAACAAACTCAAACTGGTCGCCATCAACAACAACAACGGCACTTCG
This sequence comes from Phycisphaerae bacterium, assembly GCA_029260155.1. GTDB lineage: Bacteria > Planctomycetota > Phycisphaerae > UBA1845 > UBA1845 > OFTM285. The sequence goes on from JAJDDU010000245.1 coordinate 2,878, forward strand.
GTGGAGCCGAGCCTGGATGTGATCCGTAGCGGAGCCTACAAGCCGCTTTCGCGCCCGATGTTTCTGTATGTCAACAAGACCGCCTACCAGCGCCCGGAGGTCAAAGCGTTCCTCGGCTTCTTCTTCGACAACGCGCGATCTATCGTGGAGCATCCGCGAGTCAACTACGTCGCGCTGAGCGACGAGCTATACAGCATCGGCCTCCAACGTCTCGACACAGGAAAGACCGGTTCAGCGATGGCTTTAGCGGGAAAGCAAACAGCCAACTTGGCGGACGTGTTCAGGGAGTATTGAGCAGTGCCCATGATGCCTGGCGGCGGCAGCATCGAATAGCAATCGCGAATACGCGAGCAACCTGGGTGATCCGGGGAAAGCAGGAGGGGACCCCGGGTCGCCCATACAGGTTTCCGAGGTTCACCTGGATAGATACGAAGGATGTCGAATCGACGAAAAGCCGGTTCGGAAAGGCGTATCGTGACTGACAGATCTTCTTCTCTTGTATGGAAAGTCCGCGCGGTCAAGGCATACTCCGAGGCGCACAACCATCTGCTGGTCGGAGAAGTCCGGGCGAAAGACCGCGTTTGCGTGGAGCTGAACTGCCGTTCGTTTCACTTCGGTCGAATGGCCAACAGCGTCAAGGACGTTCGCGCCGGTGACTTGGGCGTACGGATCATCCCCTGGACGTACATCGAGATTGTCAACGTCCTTCCCGGTGACTTCGATTATCGCAAAGCGGAGCTCACTATCGACCGAGAAGGCAACATTCTTCTCAGAGACCGCCACCATGACCATGCTTGCCCGATCGCGACGCGCAACGAGCCTCGACATTGACTCCGACTCGCCAAGCTGCCCTGGCGCTGAGGCGCCGAAGCTGCTTTCCCGGTTACGGACCCTTGGCTGGTCGAAAGAAACGAGCCATGCACCAAAGATTTCACAGAATCTGATGTCCTCATCGCCGGTTCGATTTCGCGTAGGACGGCGCAAATCTTTGCGCAATCTTCATAAAGGTTTCATACCCCCATAACAATCAGCATTGAGAATGTGTCCATGATCGCAGTGCGCGGAATAATACGCATCAAGGAACGCCTCATTCATGGTGTGCTTCTTCTTTGCGCCCTTGTTTCCGTCGCCACGACGGCGGGGATCATCTGGGTTCTATCCATCGAGTCGTTCAGGTTCTTCTCAGAAGTATCTCCGGTTGAGTTCCTGTTCGGTGGGCGCTGGGCGCCGCTGCTGGAACCGAAGAGCTTCGGCGTTCTTCCACTCGTTTGCGGCACGTTCCTCGTTGCGGGCGGAGCGCTCCTGGTTGCGGTTCCGATCGGTCTCGGCTCGGGTATCTTCCTCAGTGAGTACGCGCCGTCGAGCGTGCGCTCCGTCGTCAAACCAATTCTCGAAGTCTTGGCGGGCATTCCCACGGTCGTGTACGGCTACTTCGCCCTGGTGTTCGTCACGCCGAAGATCATCCAACCCCTCGTTCCCAGTGC
>JAJDDU010000246.1 GCA_029260155.1 Phycisphaerae bacterium
GCCGAGGACCTCCACAACGACATCGGGATATGGGCAGCGTATGAACGGTACAATGTTGACTTCTTCGGCACGGCCCTTCCCTTCACCTCAACCACCACGGGCGATACCGCCGTGGCGGGCATTCACACGGACCGCGTTCGGCATCTGCTTTGGATCTTGTATCCAGCGCTCATCGATGGACTTGCTCTCTCCCCGACGCACCGAGATCTTCGGCTTATTGCGGACGCCAGCACCACCTGCCTCCGCGACGAATTCCAATCCGTCCCGCGACATTCCGGCGTGCAATCATTCCTCCATGCGTCCAGCGGATACGGCTGGGATGTGAAGCGCAAGCTGATCTGGCTGGGCACCCGCTCCTACATGTTCCGGTCCCTCTTCTCGAATTACATGGATGCCGAGGCAGAGGACAGCGGGGACATCGGGCATACCGACGACTTCATTTGCCAGGAATGTACGCGATGGTCGGGGCTTGGGCCCATCGACATCTTGGCGGGAATCCTTGATATCTCGGATGACGACCGAAGGGACATGCGAAACTGGTACGAACGCCACGCAGCGTTTTACAGGCTCCTATCGGTTAATAACGAGACGCTTGAAGCTCTGAACGTCATAAGTGACCAACCGTATCAGATCAGGATCAACATGGAGCAGCATCCTTTCAAGCAGGGGCAACTCGTTTTCGGTAGCTTGGTCCCGTGGCGTGGAGAATGGTACTGGTCGGGTGAGCAGAAACTCTGGGGCAATGCCTCCAATGTGAACGTGGACGACATCAAACAGACCATGAAGCGGCAGAACTCCGAGATCGTCTGCCGGTACTGGAAGGAGTACGAGACCAAGGTGCGACAGCATGCATCTGACCTGCACGCTGCGATGATCGATTACTACGGCAAAGACCTGATTCTGTATCCCGATGGTCTGTCGATGGCGGCGGATTGGCAAAGAGAGTTCCGTTGCCAATGGGAATCTAAGGATCCGCAGCAGGTGAAGAAGGTCATCGAGAATCACCGGCTGGAGGATGGTCGCCCGGAGATGAATCTGCCGACGAATCTGCTGGAGCACAAGAACGGCCTTGGCGTCTTTCTCAACCCTGACGAAGGCAAGGAGATCATGCAGGACTTCACGTCGATCATCGCCGGACTGAAACGCAAGGGAGAGGAATTGACCGAGGACGAGGAGTACTGCCTCCGGAGTATCTTCGAGACGGATGCGGTCAGCCCCAGGTTCGTCAGACGGATTCTGGACGAGTATGGAGATGAATCCGTCAAGGCGACTTTCTTGCTGAAAGGTGACCAGCCAAGCTACTGGCTCGACCACCTTCTCAGGAGCCACAAGGGTCGATTCTACCGGAAGCGTTATCCGTCCCTCTCGGTGATTTGAGAAGGGTGATATCCGCTAAAGTAGGCAGCATCCGATCCGACATAGAAGCACGCATGCTTCCGGACTGGGCTGGGTCATTCGGGGCCAATCGGCGAGTCAATCGTATTAGACTTTGCAGCCCACGGAAGTTGACCGTTCTACATCGGAAAACTCGTCTTCCGGGAGTGCCAGTCCCCTGGCACTTGAATCAGAATTGCAGCAGTTGAGGGCCAGATTCGGGCCAGGTCGTAATCGCTAACTGTCTACATGAAAATGACTTACTGGAATTGAGTTTAGTCGCTGGCATTCTACCACTGAATTATGCCCGCATGCGTATATCACGCTATTATCGAGGGTCACGATCCAAGGTCAACCCGTTTCGATGCATCTCGATACGCCCTCAGTACGTTTGGATACACCTCGGTACATCAAAAGGGCTAGGTTTGCGTCAGGTTTTTTGGAAGGCTCCGGCGAGCAGGACGCAGCTTCGTCCACGAGGAATGCCCCTGGTCGGCGGACGCGTCCGTGATGGCAGAGTCCGCATCAACGATAGCCCGATGCCCTGGTACGAACGCCACCCGATTCGAGGCATCCCATCGAGCCCGTTGCACTCTCCGCAAGATCGACGACTCACGTCAGTCATGCGACGGAGGAATGGGACTCATGCCCGCGTTCATCGAATCAGTCGATCGTGAGGAGTTGTATGAACGAGCTTGGTCCACGCCGATGTCCAATCTCGCAAGCAAGTACGGCATATCCGACGTCGGGATGAAGGGTCTCTTCGAGCTGCGGTACAATTGCGATTCTCCGGATGCTCGACCGAGTCTTCGGACGCCAACGCGTCCCGTTTTTCATGCTTGGTCGGATGAGTGTGATTCTCTGGCCAAAATCAACGTCGCCCCAGGTGAGAAGTCGTTTGCGTTGTTCGATAGTGCCAGAGAACTCCCCGAACGCCGAGTCGACGCCTTTGTCTTTCAAGGGGTCACATCAGTGACTCTTTGGGAGGAGAATCTACTAGTAAAGTCGGCGTCCTATTCGCCGACGTGCTGATTCTGGGAATGGAGACGCCCTGAATGTCGCCACGTTCGAGGTCCAGCAGGAATTCCTTGCGCCACAATCCGCCACCGTAGCCGCCGAGCGCGCCAGACTTGCGTACGACTCGATGACACGGAACGACGATCGCAATCCTGTTGGCCCCGTTGGCGGTGCCGACGGCACGAACCGCGCCGGGCCGTCCGACTGAACGGGCCAAGGACTCGTAGGATCGTGTCTCCCCGAACGGAATGACGCACAACTGGCGCCAAACGCTCTCCTGGAACGGGGTCCCGCGTGTTACCAGAGGCACTGAGAACTTGGTCAGCGAGCCGGCGAAGTAACGCTTCAGCTCATCGGCGAGCCGGTCGAGGTGTTTGTTTCGCCCCGGCATTATCGGTCCGCCCAGTCGTTTGCGAAGTGTCACAAACTGACACTCCAGGCCTCGGCGATCCACGAATTCGAGCAAGCACACCCCGTCCGTCGTTGCGGCGGCGACCAGATTGCCGAGAGGGCTTGGTATGCGGGACGCGACGATCACCGGCACGCTTCTTCCCCGCCCCGGCGGCGTGCCGAAGGTCCGCTCGAACGCGTCGCGGAACCCGCTGCTCGATTCGTACCCGTGACCCACGGCGACATCGTTGATGTCCGCCCCTTCGCGCAACCGTCCCAGCGCGAGCCCGAGCCGTTTGGCCCGGTGATAGCCCTGAAAGGTCATACCGTAGTGGCGTTGAAAATATCGCCTCGCCCGCACTGGGTCGACCGACATCGTCCGAAGGTCGGCGTCGCGCAAGCGATCGGTCGGGTTGGCGTCGACTCTGTCGAACAACCGGTCCACCCACGGCGGACGCTCGCCGTTGGTGTGCATGGGCTTGCATCGTTTGCACGGTCTGAACCCCGCCAACAACGCTTCCGACAGGCTGGCGAAAAACTCGACGTTGCACGGTTTCGGTTTTCGTGCCGGGCAGGTGGGTTTGCAGAAAACACCGGTCGTGCGCACGGCGACGAAGAACACGCCTTCATACGCGGCATCGCGCCGCCGGAAGGCGCGGTCCATTTCGGTTTCTGATGGCAAATGTCGCATGGAGAGACCGTATCAGTCTGAGAGTTTAGCCGCTACCGATTTCTGAACAGCGATGTCGAAAAGGCCCTGGCCGGCAATATCAAATGCGCCACGCTGCCCAGGGCATCTGGGCGGTGACCAGCGCGTCGTGTTTGCGAACGCGGGTTGTTCGCCACGCGAACTGTCGGCCGAGGGGGACGGGCGAGATCGGCCAAGTGTGTCCGACGTCGGTGGTTATGACGATGGGACGTCGCGCTCGGCCTAGGTGCTGCTCGACGCATTCGAGCACCGCTTGGGTGCAGTCGCTTCCGCGATCATGGAACTGTCCCAGCAGGATGCCTTGGTAACGCTGTAGCCAGCCGGAAAGGCTAAGGTGGCAGAGCAGTCGATCCACGCGGTCCGGCGTCTCACGGACGTCCTCGATCAACAGCCATTTCCCGTCGGGACGCAGGGCGTCGGCGTAGGGAGTGCCCGTCAGTGTCACAATGGTCGTGAGGTTGCCGCCGACGACGGTGATCGGATTTGTATGTTTGGGTTTCGTGTTGATCCAGCGTCCGGTGATTACTCTCGCGCTTGCACGCCCCTCGATCATGGCGACCGCATCCTTGAAGAACGCTTCGAACTTCGCGCGAAAGTTACCCGCGGCCCATCCGCGTGCGAAAGCCAGGACACCGTTTTGATCGAGATCCGACCCGTCGTGCAATGTGGCGACGTTGCGCCGGGCATAGTCGGTCATTCCCTGCAGGAGGTAGGCTGGGCAGAGGTCGTGGTAAGCGACGACCTTGTCGTACTGCGCTGCGATGTTGAGCAGCGGCGATAGCTCGCTGAACCCGAAGAGTGCGATTGGTTTCCGGCGACGCTTCAGCACATCGAAATCGATGCGCGGCAGGATTCGTGTCAGCCATGCACCACCGCGCAACGCAACGGCTGCGGCCACACAATTGTCGGCGAGGGTACGCTCGATCTCGCGTGCCCGGGCAGTGTCGTCACGCCGGCCTGCGTGACAATCGTCTTCATTGACTTCGATCTGTGCTGCGGAGGCCGCGACACGATAGGAGTCGCCGACCGCCTGCTGAACAAGCGCGATGAGCTCATTGGTGCCGTCGCATCCCAACGAAGAGAGTGTGGTCTTGCACGAACTGGCGATGGACAGGAGGCGAATAACAGGTTTTCGAGGGCGATCCGTGGGCATTACTTGCGCGCCGCTGTGATAAACGCCTGCGCACGCCGCGGATCGACCGGTGCCCGCGTGACGCCGTCCACCTTGAGACTCGTTCCCACGATGGCCCCATCGCATGCGGCGAGGATTTCGCGGATCGTGTCACTCGATACGCCGCTGCCGACAAGGATCGGCCGGTCGGAGACTGCGGCCTTGACTCTGCGAACGTCATCCAAGTCGCATGGCTGACCGGTCGAGGGGCCGGAAACGATGAGCGCGTCAGCCAAGCCGCGGTTGGCGACATCCTCGGCTGCGACCGCGATGTCCTTTTCGCCCATCGGGACGGCGTGTTTGACGTGTACGTCGGCGAGAATTGCCACGTCCGCGCGGAGCTGCTTGCGGTATCGGAGCGTGTCGGCTGCTCGACCCTGTAGGATGCCTTGATCGGCCGCCGCTACCCCGGTATGCACGTTGACGCGAATGAACTGTGCTCCGGACGCGGCGGCGATGCCCATGGCAGACTGCGCGTCGTTGCGCAACGCATTAACGCCGAGAGGCAGGTGTGTCTCCCGCTGGATGCGATCCGCCACGATGGCGAGCGCAGCCGTTGCGGCTGGTTCGAGCGAGTCGGCGTGGAACGGAACGTCGCCGTAGTTTTCGATAATCAACGCGTCGAAGCCGGCGTCACGGAGTGTTGAGGCGTCGCGCAATGCCCTGTCAACGATATTGCGCATCGTCGATTGATGCTTCGGGCTACCGGGAAGCGCCGGTAGGTGGATCATGCCGATGAGCCATGGACGAGGGAATTCGAGCACGATGAGTCGATCGAGGGGTAGCTACTTATCGGTCTTCCGAAATACGGCGACGACGTCTTCGATTGGCACGACGAACAGTTGGTTGTCCGCTTCGAAATCGACGGGGATTGCGTTCTTCGGGTTGAAGAGCACGCGATCATATTGGCGGATGGGGAAGTCCTCGTCGTTGAGGATTTGCGTCGATACCGTGACCACGCGCCCGGTGATCGTGGGAATCTCCACGGCGTCGGGAAGTTCGATGCCGCCCTTGGTGCGCTTCTTGTCGGCGTCCTTGCGGATCAGAACGCGCTTGCCGAGAGGCTCGATCGTCTCGAGCTTGGGTTTCTTGGCAGATGCCGGCTTGTCCATCGTTTGGTCTCCGAAGCAACTCCTGATTGCGTGATCCTCGATTGCCCTATCTTATGCGGGGGACCGACGCCTAGGCAATGGGGGGGCTTTGGGCTCTGTTCAGACGTGCTGCGGGTCATTAGAATGCTGCCGATACTACCGGGTTCCGGATTCAAGCATGGATAATCAAACAACCGTCGCGTTCGTCTCCCTTGGGTGCGCCAAGAACCTCGTCGACTCCGAGAAGATGCTCGGCCAAATCGCTGAGGCGGGCTGCGCGCTTACCAACGATGAATCTGACGCCGAAGTGATTGTGGTCAACACGTGCGGGTTTCTCGCCGCTTCGCGCACCGAAGCCGTCGCGTGCATAAGAGAAGCCGTCGCTCAGAAGCAGTCCGGGCGGTGCAAGCGTGTCGTCGTGGCCGGATGTCTCGTGCAGCGGGACAGAGACGCGCTGCTGGCCGAGGTGGAGGGTGTGGACGCGCTGGTCGGCGTAAACAACCGGGACGATATCGTCCGAGCAGTCCTCGCCGAAAACCGCACGTCGGACCGCCCGGCGGACCTGTACTTGGGCGACTATCATCCACATGTGCAGCTCGATTTCACGCGTCTGCGTCTCACGCCGCGTCACTACGCCTATCTTCGGATCAGCGAGGGCTGCAACCAGAAATGCACGTTTTGCACGATCCCGGCGATACGCGGGCCCATGCACTGCAAGCCACCGGACATCGTGCTCGCCGAGGCTCGCGAATTGGTGTCTGATGGTGCTGTCGAGCTAAACCTCATCGGGCAGGACACAACGAGTTACGGCGAGGAATTCGAGGACGCCTACGGGTTGGACCGCCTTCTTCGTGATCTGAACACAGTCGACGGTATCGAGTGGCTTCGGCTGATGTACGTCTACCCGTCGGTGTTCACCGACGCGATGATCGACGCCATCGCCGAGTGTGAGCGCGTCGTCAAGTACATCGACATACCGCTGCAGCACATCAACGACCGCGTTCTCAAAGCCATGCATCGCCGCGTCACACGCCGGGAGAGCGAGGATCTTCTGGCGAAGATCCGCGCGAAGATACCGGGTGTCCATATCCGAACGACTCTGATCGCAGGATTCCCCGGCGAAACGGATGCGGAATTCGAGGAGTTGCTGGACTTCGTGCGCGAATTCCGGTTCGACGCGATGGGCGTTTTTCCCTACTCGGCCGAGCCCGACACGCCCGCAGGCCGCATGAAAGGCCAGATTCCGGATCAGATCGTGCAGGATCGCCTCGACGCCCTCATGACGGTACAGCAGCAAGTCGCGTTTGCGCTGGCAGACGAAATGGTTGGACGTACGATGCGTGTTCTGATAGACGAAGCCCCAGCCGATGGAGCGGCGGTGGGAAGGCACGAGGGACAGGCACCGATGGTAGACAGCGTAACCTACGTCAAGAGCCCAGGCTTGCGGAATGGGGCATTTGTCGACGTACACTGCAAAGAGCGGAGAGACTACGATCTAATCGCCGTACCAACCCGTACGTCCCTACCCATCTTGTCCTGATATGAAGGTCAACCTGCCGAACCAGATCACGCTTGCCCGCCTCGTTCTGGCGATAGTCTTCTTCGCCATACTGGGTCAGTACTCTCAGCGCGACCCCAGCCCATTGCTGCTCGACATCGGTGTCACGTTATTCATCATCGCAGCCGCGACCGACTGGCTTGACGGATACTACGCCAGAAAGCGGAACGAGGTTACCGCGCTGGGGCGGATCCTCGATCCGTTTGTCGACAAGGTGCTCGTTTGTGGAGGGTTCATCTTCCTGGCCGGCCCGTCGTTCTGCGGAGTCGATGGGCGGAACGTCACCGAATTGCAAAGCTGGATGGTCGTTGTCGTACTCGGGCGCGAATTGCTGGTCACCGGTTTGCGCGGCTTTTCCGAGTCCAAGGGCATTCAGTTCGGCGCCGAATACGTCGGCAAGGCCAAGATGTGGATTCAGTCCGTGACGATCGCGGTTCTGCTCATCGCCGTCGCCCACGGATCGGCCATTGAGGGTCAGATGGTGTTACGTGTCCAGCAAGTCTTGGTTTGGCTGACGGTGGCCATCACGGCAGCGTCACTCGTTACCTATCTGGTCAAGGCGAAGAAACTGCTATTGGAAACGTCCTCATAGTGGCCGAACTTGGGTTTCTCAATGCGTGCCTTCTCGGTCTCGTTCAGGGGCTGACCGAATTCCTGCCGGTCAGCAGCAGTGGTCATCTGGTCCTGACCCAGAAGCTGCTCAACCTCGAAAGCCACTCGCCCGAGTTACTGCTCTTCGACATCAGCACGCATGTAGCCACGGTGATCGCCGTCGCCGTCGTGTTTCGTGTCACGCTTCTGCGCTATGTGTCGCGCCTGGCGCGCGAGTTACGACCGTCGTTCGCCGGCAGGCGTACGGCCTGCATGATCGCCGGCCTCGCCATCGTCGCTTGCATTCCGACGGCCATCATCGGGTTTACGTTTCGGGGCACATTTGAACGGGCGTTCGATTCGCTGCCGGCCAATGCGATCGGGTTGCTGGTGACAGGCACGCTGCTGTACAGCATCGGACGCCTTCCGCGCCCGCGTCGCGGATGGCGGCGCTTCGGTTGGTGGCGTGCCGCGATCATCGGCGTGGCCCAGGGGTGTGCCATTCTGCCTGGCGTGTCGCGCAGCGGATCGACGATCTGCATCGGCATTTTCCTCGGTATCAAACGGCGATGGGTCGCGGAGTTCAGCTTCCTCATCGCCATGCCGCCGATCCTCGGAGCCGGCTTGATTCAGTGGCGAGAAACGCTCGAACTGCCCACCGAGCAACTGCAAGCGATCCCGTGGGGCCCGATCATCGCCGGATCGGTCGTGGCATTTCTGAGCGGCGCTTACGCCTTGCGCATCCTGTTGCGGTTGGTCGTTCGGGACAAGTTGCACCACTTTAGCTACTACTGCTGGGCGCTTGGTCTCGTGGTGCTGACGAAGGCAGTCTTCAGCTAACGGAAGCCTATCCGCCGTCCGCAGTGGGCGGTACCGACGTCTTGACGGGGATGCCGCGTGGATTAGCATGGGCGTTTCGGCAGCCGTCCGAGCGGCCGATTCATGCACGCTTTTTGCGACACGATCTGAGGAGTCGAGCACCATGGACTGGGGAATGCAGAACCGTTTGGCATCGATCATCAATCCGAAAACGAACCGATGTGTCATGCTGGCCGTGGACCACGGTTACTTTCAAGGACCGACCACCGGCTTGGAGCGTCCGGGTGAGACGGTGGCGCCGTTGCTCGAATACGCCGACGCGCTGATGCTCACGCGTGGCGTACTGCGGAACACGATCGATACCGGCACGCGCGCTCCGATCATCCTGCGCGTCTCCGGCGGGACGAGTGTCCTCAAGGAGGATCTGTCCGACGAAGAGCTTTCCGTATCGATGGAGGACGCGATCCGCCTCAACGTGTCCGCCGTGGCGATTTCCGTCTTCGTGGGCTCTGAGCATGAGAAGCAGACGTTGACCAATCTGTCGCGACTTTGCGACGAGGGGCAGAAGTACGGAATCCCGGTGCTCGCGGTGACCGCCGTCGGCAAGGCGATGGCCCGCGACGCTCGCTACCTGGGTCTGGCGTGTCGCATCGCTGCCGAGTTGGGTGCCCACATCGTCAAGACTTACTACTGTGAAGGATTCGAGAAAGTCGTCAACGGATGCCCCGCGCCCGTGGTGATCGCGGGTGGTAAGAAAATCGAGGAACGCGACGCGCTCACCTTGGCACACAACGCTCTTTCGGACGGTGCGATCGGCGTCGACATGGGGCGCAACATCTTCCAGTCGCAATGGCCTGTGGCGATGATTCGCAGCGTTCGTGCGATCGTGCAGGATGGCCGCACCGACGCCGAAGCGTGGGACTTGGCCCAGAGTCTCATGGGTTAGAACCCGTCGCGGGTCGGGAGGAATAGCGACTCATGCCTCTATTCGTGATGATCGGAATCGATGGCGCTGACAGCGCTGAACGACGCAAGCAGCACCGCACCGCGCACGTTGCCCACATCGAAGCGCTTGATCGCGAAGGGCGAATTACGCTGGCGGGCACGCCGCGCAACGACGCCAACGACGCTTCCGTCGGCGCGGTGGTTCTGTTTGAGGCTAGCAATCTCGAAGAAGCCCGTGCCATCGCAAACCGCGACCCATTCGTCACCGGCGGCGTCTTTGAGACGTTCCAAGTTGCTCCGTTCAAGCGCGTCTATCCCAAGGAATAGTTGCTCATGGAAGATCGCTGGGACGATCAAGCGGCGGCTGCGGCGGTTGAGAGATGGGGGCAGCGGTGCGGCGAAGATTTCGCGCTTCGCCTCTATTCAGCCAACTTGATCGGTCGCAACGGTGATCTGGTGCTGCATGGCGGAGGCAATGTTTCCCTCAAGCGCCCCTTCCGTACGATCCTCGGCGACGAGGTCGACGCCGTCCACGTGAAGTGCTCAGGCCATGACCTCGCCACAATCGAACCGGGCGGCATGCCAGCGCTCGCACTTGCCCCGTTGCAGCGTTTGCGCTCGCTCGATTCCCTCGATGATGACGCGATGGTCAACGAGCTGCGCAGGAATCTTTTCGACGCGTCGGCCATGACGCCATCCATCGAGACGCTGTTGCATGTTTTCCTTCCCGCTCGATTCATAGACCACTCTCACGCTGACGCGGTGCTGGCGCTGACGAATCAGCCCGACGGCATGCAGATGATCCGCGAAGCAACGGCGGACAAAGTGGCTGTCCTGCCATACGTAGTGCCCGGTTTCGAGTTGGCCAAGGCAGTAGCGGATCTTTACGATGCGAATCCTTCGGTAGAGGGCATCGTTCTGATACACCACGGTCTGGTGACGTTCAGCGACGATGCGCGCACGGCGTACGGTCGTCACATCGCGATTGTCTCCGCATGTGAGGCGTTCATTGCCGAGCGCCGACAAGTCGGACTCGTCCGCGCGGGACGGCGTCCGAAGGTCAGCTATTCGTCCCCGAAGAAGCCGGCGGAGCTCGCAACGCTCGCGGCCCCAATTCTGCGCGGCTTGATCGCGACGCCCACCGGCGACGACGATCACCCGTGGGCACGATCGATCCTCGAATGGGACGCGTCGGCAGACGTGCTCGAATTCCTCAACAGTGAATCAGCAGAAGCGTTGGCCAAGACCGGTCCGCTCACGACGGATCACCTCATTCGTACGAAACGACACGCTCTCTACGTACCCGATCCAGCATGGACCGATGCCAAGGCGCTGCACGCTCAGCTTGAGGATGAGGTTAGACGATACCGCGCGGAGTACTGCAACTATCTCAACGAAGGCTCCGAAGGCATCGATCCGTCGCCAAGTGTTGTACTGTTGCCCGGTGCGGGCGCGTTCTGTTGGGGGGGCACAAAACACGAAGCGCGCATCGCAGCCGACATCACCCGCCACACGCTGACCACGAAGACCAAAGCAGATGCCATCGGTACGTACGCTTCGCTTTCCGACGAACATCTCCGTGCAATGGAGTGTCGTTCGATACAGCGTGCCAAGCTTAACGCGCAATCTGATCGACCGTTGGAGAGTCAGATCGTGGTCATCAGCGGCGGGGCGGGAGCGATTGGGGCGGCGATCGCCGAGACGTGTGCGGGCGCGGGAGCGCACGTCGTCGTGACCGATGTCAATGAAGATCGCCTGCGACACGTCGTGGGGCGGATCGAGGTGCTGTTCGGAAGTGGCGCCGCCGCGGCGCTTGTCATGGACGTTACCGACGAATCATCCGTGCGAGCGGGCTACGATGACATATGCCGCACGTACGGTGGCGTCGACGTCGTCGTCCCCAACGCCGGTATCGCGCACGTCGCGCCGATCGAAGACCTTAAATTGGCGGACTTCCGGCGGGTGCTCGACATCAACGCTGTCGGCTATCTGCTTTTCATGCGCGAAGGCATGCGCGTCCTGCGGCAGCAGCGCCTCGGCGGGCACATCGTGATCAACAGCAGCAAAAACGTGTTCGGTCCGGGCAAGGACTTCGGCGCGTACAGTGCGTCCAAGGCCGCCGGTCATCAACTCGGAAAAGTCGCCGCGCTCGAACTGGCGCAATACGGAATTCGGGTCAACATGATAAACGCCGACGCAGTTTTCGCCCACGATGACATCCAGTCCGGCCTCTGGGCAGAGGTCGGCCCGCAGCGGGCTGCAAGTCGCGGGATGAAAACGGAGGATCTGCCCGAGTACTACCGAGGCCGCAATTTGCTCGGCGCCCGCATTCGCGGCCACCATGTCGGCAATGCCGTGGTCTTCTTCGCCCGCAACGCAACGCCGACAACCGGCGCGACGCTTCCAGTGGACGGCGGCGTCGCAGATGCCTTCCCGCGTTGACTTCGTCGGGACTCAGCTTGCGATGTCACTACCGACGCCAACCAGATAGCATACCGCCCACGCGTGCAGCGTTGCGGCGTTTGATGTCAGGGCCCCGCACAGCGCGCCGACGCCGTGACTCAGTGCATTGAGACTGAAGTCAACCTGCGCCATCGTCGACCCCGGAAGACCGGAATTGCACACCACTTCGACGGTGGACGCGCCAGCGTGGAAGAAGTGATTGAAGTTCGACAGCGACGTAATACCGCCGAGCGCGCTGCCCAAGTATGTCATCCATGTGCCGGCGTCCGCTTGAATCGAACCGCAGATCGAAGCTGTGATTTCGCTGGCCGTCGTCCCGCAACCCGGTCCACCCTCGATGCCGTCCGCGGCGCAATTCGAGAATCCACCCATGACCGAATCCACGCCCGACCAAAGACCCGCCACGATTGCCCCGTGCGTGCCAACAGGACTGGCTCCGTGTAGTCCGTCCAGAGTCACAGCCGATGTGTGGCCGGTGTTGGGGTCTAGCTCCAACCAACCCAGAGTGGCCGACACGAGCCCGATGTCCACCATTCGATCCGGCGCTATGATGAGAATCTGTGGTCGCAGCGTCCTGTGCTCCTCGATGAGCGCGAACGCTTCTTTTGTGAACACGTTGTCCGTTGGGATCGGCTCGCCGGGAGGAATGACCATGAAGCCCGGAACGTCCGTGCGATTCGGATCCTCGTGCAAGTAGACGACGAAGTCGTCCGCGTCCACCGGCCATTCTGCGTTTCTCGGCAGATGACCATCGGCATTGATCGTCAGTGTTACCGTTTCGGGGGCCGATGGTTCGGGCAGTGCGAGCGCGCCGATTGCGGTCAGCGATTCTGAAAGCGACTGCCCGTCGGACGTTCGCGTATAGGTTCCACGGGCACGGCTTGCCAAGTCCATGAGTTCGAGTTCCGCCGTACTGCCCTCAGTCAAGCCCACCCCGATCGTGTAAATCTGAATCCCGCTGGGAATGGACACACTTTGAAGACCGGAATCGCAGTCATTGTCACCGTCTGCCAGAACGATGAGCCGGCGCGAAGCGCCCCATGGTCCCTCCGTCATCTCGTCCAACGCGGCTTGAACAGCACCGGTAAGCGGCGTCCCGCCGGTCAGGTAGACCTCGTCGAAGAATCGCAGCGCATCCAGAGTGCTCGCGCGGTCCAAAGACCACGGCGCTCGCTGAACAACCTCACGGCGACACACGTCGTCAAACGTCGAGGGGAAGCCCCACACGGCCAGCTCAATACTCGCCGGCGTATCATTGACGATCGTCTCCAGCGCAGTGGCAACCACGTCAATCTTCGACCCACAGCCGTCGCCCGCGCAGTTGGGATCCGCGGGTTGGTCCATGCTGTTCGAGGTGTCGACCAAGATCGCGATGCTACCGGTCAACGTCGGGTTGGCGGTGTCGGGAACGTGTACGTCCATACTGCCATCCGGCCAACTCAGTCCGATGCCACTGCCGGAACCGAGTTCTGCGTCACGTACACCGATAGCATAAGACTCCTGCGCCCTCGCCAGATCCGAACCTCGCCAGGACATCACTCTTCCACGCAGACGCAGCTCCCGCGGTGTTACGATCGCGTCAATGCGCGATTCGCCGACAGGGGTTGTGAGTTCAAGAACCAGGCGCGTCAACCCGTATCTGGCGATGGTCACCTGATGTGTGGCGTCCTCATCGGTAGCGACGATCACCTCGACCCCGACCGGCTGGCCGTCGATCTCGACTGTCTGCCTCCCGGTAGTGAATCGGCTCAACTGAGTCTCTACCCACGCGGACGCGCCGTCAGTGTCGTACATGAATCGGTAGTCCGTCGGGGTCCCAGCGCGAATAGCGGCAGCGGCGGCCGGTGCGATCCAAAGAGGCGTCTCATAGAACGAACTGGTCTGGTCCTCTGCGCCGAACTGCAGAATGCGGGGCTTGTTCTCGCTCAGTGTGGCGGTTGTCTCATCCGTGCCGCCGCTGCCGATGACAACGCCTTGAGCGTTCGTGAGATGCCAGTCAACTGAATCTCGCTTCGACTCCGAGTCGCCGGTATCGGCAGACTCTTCGAACATACGAGCGATTGCATGAATGGCAAAAGACTCGCCCTTGTAGCTCCCACTTCCCCGCACCATTGATCCACTGAGAGTGGCCAATCCCAACTGCGGGCTTTCGACGTGTTGGATGCGCGGAACGTAGTCGAGCGCCGCGCCGTTCTGCAGCAGCAGCAGCTCGATTGGCCAAGCCCGATCCGTACCGTCCCCCAGGACAACGCCGTCAGCGGAAGACGCAATGTCGTCCCAGGTTTCTCCGGCGGCTGATTCGAGCGCAGCCCTCTCCTGATCCGTCAGCAAAAAGAGCAGCTCACTGCCGACCAGAAGTACCGTCGCTTCTGTGTTGGATTGCGCGTCGCTGAAGACCAGCCCTTCCTCTGTGACGCCCTCTTCCAACAGTCGCTGAAGAGCGTCGTCTAGGAATTCCAATCGACTTACGACGTCATTTGATTCTTCCTGAAAATGGGCCGCGAAGATCTCGGGCACTGTCAGCGCTGGCATGCCGGTGCTCCGCTCCAGCACCATGCCCTCGACCATTGCGTCTGTAATCCCGAGCGATACTTGCATGGAGATGGGATTCTCATTCCCGTAAATGAGACGCGTGTTGGCCAACAAGTCGAGACTCGGTAGCAGTGGACCGTCCGTAACGACGCCCCTTCGCTCCTGAGCAGCGATGATGACGCGCACGGTATCGTACGAGACGATGCCGTCTTCGCCGGCGTCTTCGAACAAACGCCATGCTGCGTTGTCGGTCTCGACGGCCAGTTCGATGGCGCGCAGGCGTAGGAACTCTTCCGGGTTCTGCGTTCCTCCAGCAAGGTCGGCAAGGTCTGATTCGATCTGCAGATACGACGGTCCCACAAGACTCGCCCCGAACCAGATAGCGTAGATGTCGACACCCACGTCAGGCGACTGGTTGGCAGCGCTCGACGCCGAGTCAAAGAGCGTTCGTATGTGCTCCGTCGCCTCGCCACTCGGCGTGATGTGCCGAATTATGAGTGCGTGACGGGTCACACTGTCCAGTGACCGACCTAACCACGCGTCGCCCGCGCGACCGATACGCACGCGGAGTTGTACGCCGTTACCGTCGTCAACATAGTCGACCGTGACCGGCTGCGCCATGATGTCGGGCAGGGAGAGCTCGCCTAGATCATTGTCGAAGGGCGCCGTCGATCCCGACTGCCAGATTCGCTCATTGATCTCCACACGGTGGACAGGCATGTCCGACGGCGTATCACCGGCTAACAGTTTCGCAGTGGAGGCAACGTCGAAACGCGACGTTGGAACGGAAACCTCCGCATCGCCGACGAGCGCTTGCAGGGTGCAGGTGTCGCCATCGATTGTGTATCGGCTGGGGATGTTGGCTGCGGAGAGAAGCTGATGCGTCGTCAGGCAGCGATCGATATCGTTGCCCATCCGCGACGCAAGAACCGCCCCCGCAGATCGCATCGAACCGACGTAGTCTTCGGGAACCATCGCATCGGACGCCCAGGCAAGAACGTCTTGGCCTTCTTCTAACAGCGTTTCGGCGACGCGCTGAGCGTGCGGGTCGATCGGGTCCGCGATCACGAACCCGCCTTGCGCCATGGCGTCGGGCGGACCGATCTGGTCCTCCGGGACGCCAGTGCAACCAGCCGGACCGATAAACACTGCCGCAACTGCGAGCGCGACGAATGCCACACTATGGCACTGCCGCATCCCCCGCGAGGCCACATGCGCGAACGCCATGACGCCACCCCCGTTTGCATAGGACCGAAGAAACACCGAAATACGCCGAGCTAAGCGATCATTGAATTCACTCAGATTGGATCATCGGTGTTTGCAGAGATGGTCTTGCATAGCCCCCTCAGCGCCGGCGGACGGCCTGTTTATCGGCCATGTCAGCCCAGCCACCTGCCCAGTGCGCGCATGAAGCAGATCAGCAAATCGTCGCCATCGTAGTATCGGCCCGCTGTGCGCAACGCTTCGTACTCAGCTTCGGTGCGCCGGGCGCGTTTTTCCCGTTCTTCCCGCCTCTCCTCTTCGCGATCCTTGTTGTCTGCGTGCAGCCTGCCCCCCGCCGCCGCCCACTTCAAAATTCGCCCCAGCTCACCCCCGTCCAGCCAAACCCCATGCCCTCTGCACGTGTCGACGATCACGCCCGACCGCGGACCATAGATCTTCCGGTGCATCAGCTCGGCGCACACAGGGCACTTCACATACGTCACCTGCGAGGAATCTGGTGCTTCCTCCTCGACGATCCTGCTCATCCGCTCGAAGTCGACTTCAAAGACGCGCGACACGGACGTATCGATCAGCGATTCCAGCTCGTTCGGATCAAAGAACATGCCCAAGCACTTGTCGCAGCGCTCGACACACAGGCCGCCCACGGCGCAAAGCTCGATGGTGTCCATCCGCACGTCGCAGCGTGGACAAGTGCGTTCGCTCGGTGTCTTGCCCGTTGTCCGCCGGCCAATGGTACGCAGGTCTGTGTCGTTCAGAGAACCGCAAAACGTGCAGACGTTCGACTTCGGGCTCAGCGGTGCACCGCAGTTTACACAGTTCATGGCCAACGCCCCCGCGCATGTTCCGCCCCAGCAACGCCGCGGCGAGAATTGTTCGCACGATACCTCTCAGAGAACGTCCGCAAGTCTAGCCCCAGCATGTCCCACATCCAAATCAAAGCGTCGGACATCAACACTACGAGAATCCCCCCGGCGTGAAACCGGCGAGCGCTTGTGATCATGGCCACTCGAAGCAATCGCATACGCCCCAGCCGCGTCGCCCGACGCGAGAAGTCCGAGTCTTCTAGAATCGGCATGTCCGCGAATCCGCCGAGAGCGCCAAACGCGTCACGGCGAACAAACAATCCCTGGTCGCCGAAATACGCGCAGCCAGACCCATAACGCACCCGATTCACCAACTCAACAACACGCAGCCGCCACTGCGGGCCAGCCAGCTTGAACTCGAACGCCCCACCCACAACGTCGTCGCCATCCAGCGCGCCCGCGATCAGCTCGTCGTAGCCAGCCGGCACGCGGCTGTCCGCGTGCAGGAACAACAGCACATCACCCGAAGCTGCCGACGCGCCCGCGTTGCATGCCTGGGCGCGGTTGGTGATGCCCTCGTCCCGAACGACCCGGACGCCTCCGCGATGCGCGATCGCGACCGTCGCGTCAGCCGAGCCGCAGTCTGCCACAATGACCTCCAGTTCCCTTGCAGTGGCATTCCTCCGCAACAACGCAAGCGTGTCGCCGAGCAAGCAAGCCTCGTTGAGCGTCGGTATGATCACACTCATGTGCACGCGCGGGCTCCTTCCGGTGGCCGATGGGCGTTTTGGCTGCTCGTCGCCGGCTGATTCTCCGATAACGACCGCAACGGCACAAGTCACGCAAGCGAGCATTAAACCTATGGTGATCGCGATCTAATATAATATTTGCGAGATTTGACTTTATTTCTACAACTTCTAAGGTAATATATTGCACAGGTAGCTTACCAACAGAAACGTGGACAACGAAACAGGACGATGTGAAATGGAATACGCCGGATTGAGAGATTTCCTTGAGATTCCGTACGACAAGCTCCAGGATATGAACTTGGAAGCCAAGGAGCAGCGGGCCACCCGAGTATCAGCTGCCGCCATCGAGGAGCAGAGACGCAGGTATCTCGCGGAAGAAAAGCGAATCAAGGCCGTGACGGTTTGCTTTTCTGATGTTGAAGGCAGACTGCATATGCTTGACTATGACAAGAGGTTCTTGTTGAAGTCGGCCGACAACCTCACGTTTGATGGCTCGTCGATTCGCGGATTCACCGTCCAGCAGGAATCGGACCTTCGCTTGGTGATCGACTGGCCGGCGTTCTACTGGCTGCCCGCTGACATCTTCGGTCCGGGCAAAGTACTGGTCTTCGCTACCGTGTTGAATCGGGACGGGCTACCCTTCGATGCCGACATCCGCGGGCGCCTTAAGGCCTACACCGAATCGATGTTCGCCAAAGACGGGACCATTGCGAACGTCGCCACCGAGATTGAGGGCTTTCTCTTCAAGGGCACGGAAGCGGAGCGGCACTATCCTGAAACGGGGTGCTTCGAGTTCATTTCCAAGGGCGGGTACTACCATTCGCTGCCAAGGGACCCGCTCCGTCAGTTTATTGACACCGCCGCCGAAGTGCAGCGGGCGATGGGCTTTGGCAACGAGAAGGACCATCCGGAGGTTGCCCCTTCGCAGTTCGAGATGAACTGGGGCTACGAAGAGGCCACGATCGCGGCGGACCAGATTCAGCTGTACAAACTAGCGTGCCGCCGCGTGGCACACCATTACGACGTAACGGCGAGTTTCCTGCCGAAGCCTGTGACGAATGTCAACGGAAGCGGCATGCACGCCAACGTGTCATTGATGCGTAACGAGAAGAACCTATTCCACGACAAGCAGGGTGTCGACGATCTGTCCCAGGTCGGCTGGAGTTTCCTGGAGCGTGTTCTGCACAGCGCGCCTGAGACTTGCCTCGTGCTGAACTCGAGCGTGAATGCATACAGGCGGCTTGATCCGAACTACGAAGCCCCAAATCAGATCAAAGCGTCAGCCGTCAACCGGGCTGCGATGATCCGCATCCCGCTGGCCAACGAGCGATCGTCGCGTATCGAGGTGCGTTCGATCGGCCCGGACGCTAATCCGTACATGTTGATTTACACGCTACTCAAGACCGGGCTTGAGGGACCGACGCCCGACAATGACGACGCGGAAGGCAAGCGCAGCCGCACGCGGTTCTTGCCCGACAACATCTACGATGCGATGCGCAACTTCAAAACCAGCAAGTGGATGATTGATGTGCTGGGTGAAGGTGTGCACGGCAAGTATCTCGAGGTCAAGCAGGCCGCCGCTGACCGCTGCCCCCGGGCGCTCGGCGACCTGATCAAGCGCGGGGAGGTCCAGTTTCACCACGAGGTTACGAATCAGTGGCTGTGGGGGCAGTTCTAGTCGCTACAGAGTCAGGGCACGGCAGCGCAGACCTGTTCGTCGAAGACATCGATGAACAACGTCCATGCGTCGAGGCTGCCGTCGTCTTCGGATGGGAAGACGTCGACGATCGTGATGGTCCAGTCACCGGCTGCTTTCAGGCCTTCGAAGACCATGAGCGGTTCGTTGGGTATGTAGTTCGGCGGAGACGTTGGGAAGGTGCCATCTGCGTCAATACTGCATTGCTCTTGGACGAGCCCACCGGCGCCCTCGTCATCGAGCACGATGCTGACGAGATCATCGCCGCATCCGCTGAAGAGGATCGTGTTCATGAGTGAGGCGGACTGCCCGAGGTGATCCACGGTGATGCGCAGATCGCCGACCCAGGTGTGCGGCAGATCGAGTTGGACGTCGACGTCCCCGATGACGAAGGAATCGGGCACGTTGATCGTGTGCGTCACGGTTTGGCTCCCGTCGATCACGATGCCCGGTGACGCACTGTAGACGTTGGGTGTGCCCGCGCTGCAATCGGTGAGGTCACCGGAATAGACGCCGCCGAGGCTGTCGCAGCTACACTCGGTGCGAACGTCGCACGTATCATCCGGATGACAGCATGCACCGATTGGGAGGGTTGGACACGGTTCGACGTCTGCGCACGCCAACTCGACCGGGAAGAAAATGCCGCCTTGTGTGACGCAGGCCTGCGCGCCGATTCGCTCACACGCCTCGCACAAACAACAGATGCCGGCTGGCTGTGGGCAGAGACCCGGCGTGCACGCGGAGCCATCGCCGTGAAAAGTGCCGCCGGCCGTCGCGCACGCGATGTCGGTGGCCTCGGAGCACGATCCGTAGGTTTCGCAACAGGCGCCGGTGGATGGATCGGAGCACGGCGCACCGGTCATCAGAAGCTGTACGAAATCATCAACGTCGGCGGCACCTACGTCTCCGTCTCCATCAACATCGGCGCAGGATGAGTACGACCCGCCGAGCATCGCGATCACGAAGCCCTGAATGTCTTCCGCGTCGACGACGGCCGACGTGTTCACGTCGCCTCGGCAGGTTAGGCAGTGGCACTCGTTGGGTGCTGGGAAGCCGTAGCCCCCGCCCAGCAAGCGAGATCGGTAGCTCGGCTCAAGCCCGGCGAGGGGGGCGACATCGTAGACCGGGTCACCGCAGCCGACGCCGGCCACTTCCAGGCGAAACGTGTTGTCGACGAGCATGATGTCTTCTGGGTCGGTCGTGACGTACCGGATCGACGGCACTTCGGCAGCATCCGTGATGAGCGTGTTACCGCTTACGATGTTGTATCCGCCGATGTGGAATCGCAGGGGCGCGTTCCCTACGTTGAACATCGCATTGCGATCGATCAGAAAGTCGGTCGAATCCTGGTCGCAGAACACGGCGTTGCTGTCCAATACGCCGGCGTTGGGCGGAATGTCGTGGATGAGGTTTCCGTGCATTACCGTTTCGGGCTGAATCCCGAGCGTGTAAATGCCTCCGCCGTCAGAGAGCATGAGCATCACATCGTGAATGTGGTTGTACTCAATGACGTTGCCCCAAACCGCAGGCGTGGGCGTGCCGTCGAACACCCATCCGACGCTGACGCCGATCTGAGGCATGTAACGAAGGAGGTTGTGGGAGACGGTCGTCGTGTTGGCCATGCCGATCCAAGTACCGACAGTGCCATGCAAGACCTGCCCGGTGTATTGAATAAGATTGTCGCGGACCACATTGCCCGACGCGGCTTGGTCGGGGTAGACCAGCCACCAGGGTCGCCAAACCTTGTCCGGGTCAAGAACGGTCCGCGAGCGGTCTTCGCCGATCATGATCCCGTTGCCGGCGATGTCGGTTATGACGTTGCCGATGACTGAGCAGTCTTTGCACGATCGGCCGAACATGATCCCCCAGCCGCCGAGATGCGCGATCCTGCCATCTTCGAACCGGCAGGAGTCCGCCAACTCGAACGTCAAAGCCGCCGGAAGCTCGTAGGGTGCGGGGAAATCGCGATAATCGTAGAACCCCGCCTGCCATTCCGCATAGCCGCCCTCGGGAAGATCCCAGGCGCAGTGTTCGAACGCGATGCCGATGAATCGCAGGTTGTGGACTGACTGCTCAGCGTTGCCGTCACCGCGCACGATTAACAACGCCTCGGCCACCGGCGCGACCGCGTCAACGGTGTTGATGTCCTCGCCCGGCATGGGGAAGTAGGTCAATTCGCCCGTTTGTTCATCGAGGTACCACTCGCCTGGTACGTCGATCAGTTTCAGGTCGTTTTCGACGGCGTAGCGCGGATGCTCAAGTTGGGAGAAAACATGCATCGACGGCGACGGGCCGATGGGCTGAGCGACCGTAAGCACGTTCTGCGTGTGATCCACATGGTCGATAAGCACACGCGAGGTGTTCCAATCATGCAGGAACAGGAGTTCGCCGCCCGCGAGGTCCGTCTCCGGCGGAATGTCGCCGGGAGTGAAGGCGAAGCTCATTCGTGTTCCGGGCGGCGCCGCGGGGTCGGGTCCGGCCACGAGCAGAAAACCGTCATTGGGATGGCGAGCCCGCTGCCGTCTGCCACCGTTAACGAACAACTCGCGAAATGTCCACACACCGCTCGCGGCGTCCGCCACGGTCACCGCCCAAGTGCCATCACCCTGATCGGTCCAGCCAGTGATCGGCCGTCCGCCGCTGACGATCGGCTCTTCATCCGGATAGGCCGCGTATGTAACGGCATGTGGATCCGGGCTGGAATCCTGCAGCCCAAACACAATCGGGTCGGTAATCCTGTACGTGCCGCCTCGAAGCATGACGGTAACGTCGTCCGTCAATCCTGCCGCGATGAGCGGTCGTACGGCGTCGCGAGCACGGGCGAGTGTGGCAAACGGCGATTCGAAGGTTCCCGTAGCGCCATCATCGCCCCACGGCGCGACGAAGAAATCCGCTGAGGCGGGCTGCCCTCCCATCGCAATCGGCATCCATACAAGTAACACGCAACAGGCGAAAGCGGTACCGATTCGACAGATCGTCATCGCGGTTCACCCATCCTCCGCGTGTCGTGGCTTCGGCCAAACGCGACGGTCCCCGCGGCGAGCAACAGCAGAACGCTTTGCACAGTGCCCCATTGTGACACTGTTGGAATCGAGGAATCGACGATGTGGATCACCGCGTCGGCTTCGAGAGAAGTCGCGCCGCTTGTGGAACCGCTTTGTGTTGCAGCCTCCGGAGCACCACCGCTGTATCCGAAGAAGACGTCCTCCGCCTTCCAATCGCCGGCAGTGACATGGGCGATCAGCAGAGGGCCGACGGAGAGCCGAAGTTCCGCCGACGCCCCGAGAGGCGCGTCGCTTTCGATTCGAAGATCGAGTTGCCCCAAGAGCACAGCCCCGGAGTTCGCGTCGAAAGCCGGGTCGATCCCAAGATTCGCCGATCCAACGCCACCGACGAAGGGCGCTGTCGTCGGGACGAAAACGGCCCGCACATCGGTGACCAGATCGCCGCCGAGGTTTAAGCCGCCTGCCAACGCCGTCGCGTTCCAGCGCGGACCGCTACCGACGGTTGGACTGAAGAGCGTGTACGAAAGCGCCGTCACACCGGACGCAGCTTCGCCCGATGCGGCGATGTTGTGCCCCAGCCCTGCGAGCACTTTGTTGTCGTTGTCGTCGGGAATGGCCCAGAGGTAAACCGTCACACTGGTGTTCGGCGAGGCGCTGATGACGGGATTGGTTCCGCCGATGGGTCCACTCTGCACGCCGGTCGTGGCGTTACCGGTGTCCAGGAAGAGGATTACGCCGTACGCGCTAGGAACCGGCGCCACAAGGAATACAAGGACAGCCAGAAAAGAAAGAACGCGACTCGCGCATTCAACATCGACAAGACCAGGAGATTCGTTTTCGATGACACGCCTTCCCCTGCGCAGTCAACTGTGACCGAACAGTCCATGTACGATACCAACTTACGCCGTTGCGATCCAGAAAACACTATCAGTGAGTGCCGATTTATGGAGGATCGGTAATTCAGGAGGGGACAAAACGGTCGCCGCACTTGACACGGCGGCCGTTGATGAAGTCGCGCCAGGACATCAGCTTGCCTGAACGCGGCTTGATCTCGACGATTTCCACCGCGCCATCGATTGTGCAAACGTGGAGCCGTTCGTCGAGAGAACCCGGATCGAGTGGGGCTGACGGCGCGGTGGACACCGCAGCCCGGGCCAGCGTCACAACCTCGTCGCGCAATCCGTCGGCTGACATGAATCGACAGTAGGCGCCAGGCCAAGACCATAACCCGTGTATGCGATGCACGATGCCGGCGGCGGGTGCGGCGAAGTCGAGCATTCCGTCCCGCTTGGCCAGCTTTGGCGCTTTGGTCGCGCGCGTATCGTCTTGCGTGGCACCTCGCGGAATCTGATTGCACTCGAACAGCTTGATTGCGTCGGCGACGACGCTTGGACCCATCTTGGCAAGGCGATCATGCAGTTCGTCGGCGGTCTCGGAGTCGCCAATCGCGGTTTCGGCGCTCGCGAGAATGGGTCCGGCATCCATACGATCAACGAGCGTAAAAACAGTTACGCCGGTCACCCTCTCACCTCGGATGACGGCCCATTGAAACGGGGCGGCGCCACGGTACTTGGGAAGCAGGGAGGCGTGGAGATTGACGCAGCCGCCCCGAATCGAAGCCCGAAACTCCGGTCCGACTCTCTGCCCGAAGTCGATCACGACGCCGACATCGGCGCCGGCGGCGCTTACGCTTTCGATTACTGCAGGATCATTGACATTCGGCGCGGTCACGACCTCCAGGCCAAAATCGTTGGCAGCGCGATTCACCGGCGTCGGCGTGAGTCGCTTTCCCCGGCCACTGGGACGATCGGGCTGGGTGATAACGAAGGGAATCTCATGCTCCGATCGGTGCAACGAGTCCAATGCAGGGATCGCGAAGCCCCCTGCCGCGATGAGGATGATCCGCACGGCGATATCTCACTTTCTCGAAGAGGGCCGTCGCCGTCGCATGGCTGCGGCATAATCGGCTTCGAGTTGCTTGATGGTCTTGCGGTTGGCTAACTCAGCCAATTCGGGCATTGCATCGATCACCAGGACGCCGTCCAGATGATCTGATTCGTGTTGGCAGACGCGGGCGGTCAGGCCGGTGATTTCCGCGCTGATCGGGTTACCCGCGAAATCGAACCCTCTGATGCATGCTTGGGTGGCACGGCGTTTCGGTACCGTCACGCCCGGGATCGAGAGGCATCCTTCCTCCCCCTCCTCGGCCCCCTGCATGTCTGACAGCTGAGAATTGACCCAGACGGTGAGGTCGTCGTCTTCGCCGGTCGGGCAGCAAATGAAGAGGCGAATCGGCACGCCTACTTGCGGGGCTGCCAGCCCAACGCCGTGCGCTTCTCGCAGCAGATGCTTCATCCGCTCGACCAGCGCTGCCAGTTGATCATCGAAGGCCTCAACGGGCTTGCACACCAGCCTCAACACCGGGTCGGGGTAGAGGGCGATTTGCAGTTTGTCCACAGACGTCGGCAACTTCAAGACACAGGTTCTCCCACGCGGGACTGAAAACGGACGTTGCTTTGTTGAAACCTCGCCCGTAGTGTATGATATGGCGGTTTTGCACGTTGTAAAGCGCTTCCAGCCGCGGGGTTCGCCCCGCGCTGATGTCTCGGGAGCTTGTACCGAATCGGGTCGTGGCAACTGAACGCCGACGAACGTTCGTGGATTTCAATGGCCAAGGAAAAGAACGACAACGCGGTTGATCCGGCGGAAGTGGCGGCACGATATCCAGTCACGGATGCCGACAAAGCCAAAGCACGCAAGTGGTTCGCGCGGGCAAAAGAGCTCGCCGACGGCAAGAACTTCGACTACGCAATTCAATGCTACGTCGACGGGCTAGGATTCTGGCCGGAAGCGGTGGAGGAAGGGCATCAGGCGCTGCGCCTGGCTGCGTCCGAACGGAACCTCCGCGGCGGGAAGAAACCGGGCTTCGCCGATACCATGAAGCGCTCCATGACGGGGAAAGATGCCAAGAAGGCGATGCTCAACGCCGAGTGGCTTCTCGCGCACGAGCCGCGAAACGTCTCCTACATGGAGGGCATCCTCAAGAACGCCAACAAGCTGCACTGCGAAGACACGCTGGTCTGGATCAGCCCGATCTACAGTAACGGGGCTGAAAGCGAGAAGAAGCTGAATCCCAAGCGGTTCGCGCTGCTCAGGGAGATCAGCGAAGAAGCCGGGGACCGGGCGGTGATACGGCAGGAGGCGAAACTCGCCGCGGAATTCTACGAGTGCGCTGCCGCAGCGTTGCAGATGCAGTCCCAGGCTGACCCTAAGGACCTATCGCTTGAGAACGAACTGCGCGATCTCAGCACCAAACTGACCATCCTGAAGGGCAAGTACGACTCCGCGACGACGTTCACCGAGAGCATGCGCGACGCCGACGATCAAAAAGCCATCTACGACACCGATCGCATGATCCAGGCCGACGACGACATTCGTCGACTCCTCGATACGGCTGAGAAAGATCTCGCAGAGAACCCGGACAATCCCGCCAAAGTCGAGAAAGTGGTGGAGTTGCTGTGTCGCAAGGAGAACAAGAAGGACGAAAACCTCGCCATCGCGCTGCTCGTCGAGAAGTACAAACAGTACGAAGATTACCGCTTCAAGACACGGGCGGAGGACATCCGCGTCAAGCAGATGAAGCGGGCTTACCGAGCAGCGCGTGAGGCCAACGACACTGACGAAGCCAAAAAGCTCAAAATCGAGCGACTGACTTTCGAGATCAAGGTCTTGCGAGAACGTGTTAAGTTCTACCCCACTGACAACAAGATCAAATACGATCTGGCCAGCCGGCTGTTTGAAGGCGGGAAGTTCGACGACGCCATCCCGCTATTCCAAGCTGCCCGGGCCGACCCGAAAGTGCGGATCAAGGCCGACCTGTACATGGGGCGGTGCTTCTACGCCACCAAGTTCTATGCCCAAGCTTCCGGTACGCTTACCCAGGCCGTCGGTCGGTACGAGATTCACGACGACGCGATCGGCAAGGAGCTTCGCTACTGGCTTGCCCGTTCGATGGAGGCCGAGGGCAGAACCGAAGAGGCCAGGGTGGCCTACGGGGAGCTGCTTCAATTTGACTTTAATTTTCGCGACGTCCGCGACAAGTTGCAGGGCTTGACTTCATAGCAATTCTGACCACAATGCATCGTTTGGATTGTTTCCCGAGGAGAAGTCCGCGTGCCGAATACCAGTTCAGCCAAGAAGCGCATCAAGCAGAGCGAAGCGAGCCGCGACCGCAACCGAACGCGGCGCAGCGCACTTAAAACCGGAATCCGCAAATTCCTGGACGCCGTTCATGACAGTGACGTCGGTCGGGCCAAGGAAGAGCTGCGGCTGGTGAACAGGATGCTCGATATGACGGCGGCGAAGGGCACCTTGCACCGGAACACATCGTCGCGGAAGAAATCCCGCCTTGCCGCACGTTTCAACACGCTCGTCGCGGCCGGCACCTAGCACACGACTGCGCGGATTGCCTTAGTTCGCGCGGGTGCGGCGCCTGAGGTCATCAAGCATGCCCGAAGACCAAGCCGCGCCGTATGTCTCGCGTGCGGGCGCGAAGCTCGCCCACGCCCTTGACCACTTCGACATTGACCCGACAGGCCGAATCTGCGCCGATCTTGGAAGCAATGTCGGCGGGTTCGTCGACTGCCTGCTTCAGCGTGGGGCGCGGAAGGTCTATTCCGTCGACACATCGCGCGGCACGCTGGCGTGGACGCTGCGAAACGACCCGCGTGTGGTGGTGATGGAACGTACCAATGCACTGCACTTGGTTCTGGATGAACCCGTTCAGCTCGTGACCGTGGATGTTGGCTGGACACGCCAGCACGTCGTGCTTCCTCGCGCGCTGGATCTGCTGGACAAGGGGGGCATCATCATCTCGCTAATCAAACCGCACTACGAATCCCCCCGCGATGCGCTCTGCAACGGCGTCTTGCCGGATGACGCGGTGTCGTCAACGGTGATGACTGTGACGGATCGATTGTGCGAATTGGGGATCGAAATCGTCGCTACGACGGTTAGCCCGTTACGCGGCGACGCGGGCAACCGCGAAGTGCTCGCTCTGGTTCGGGCCACATGACACGCTCACTCGGCCAGTTGCGCCATCACTTCATCGGAAATGTCGAAGTTGGACGAGACGCTCTCGACGTCGTCTTGGTCCTCGAGGGCTTCGATCATCTTGAGCACCTTCTTGGCGCCGTTCAAATCCAGAGTAATGGTATTCGCGGCGATGCCGGTGATGTCGGACGATTCCACGGAAATCTGGGCGGCTTCCAACGCTGCTTTTAGAGTATCATAGTCTTCCGGGGCGCACGTGACCTCGCGCACGCTGGCTGAGGAGGTCACATCCTCGGCCCCGTTTTCAAGGGCGACTTCCATGAGGCTGTCTTCGGAGACTTCGTCCGCGTTAAGCGTGAACACGCCCTTCTGTGAGAACATCCACCCGACACAGTTGCTGGGGCCAATGTTGCCGCCATGGCGTTCGAATATCTTCTTGATTTCCGGAGCGGTGCGGTTGCGGTTGTCGGTCAGCGCCCGGGCCATCACCGCCACGCCATGCGCTGCGTAGCCCTCGTAGACGACTTCCGCGAAGTCCTCGCCCGCCAACTCGCCGGTGCCCTTCTTGACGGCCTTTTCGATGGTGTCCTTGGGCATGTTGTCGGCCTTTGCCTTGTCGATGGCCAGACGCAGGCGCGGATTGTCTTCGGGATTGCCGCCGTTCTTGGCAGCCATCGTGACATTGCGGGCCAGCTTGCTCCAGTTCTTGCCGCGCTTGGCGTCAAGCCGGGCCTTCTTGTGCTTGATGGTGGACCATTTCGAGTGGCCTGACATAGTTCTTTCCTTTGCCGCTGCGTGCCCAACCCAGTCACATCGGTTTCATGGGTGCGTGATGTCGGCTGCCACCGGGGCAACGTCCGGCGTCTCGTGCTTGCGGACGGCGTCGATCTTGGCGCGAACTTCTTGAAGTAGCTTCTTCAGGTCCGCTGGT
Organism: Phycisphaerae bacterium; assembly: GCA_029260155.1. Taxonomy (GTDB): domain Bacteria; phylum Planctomycetota; class Phycisphaerae; order UBA1845; family UBA1845; genus OFTM285. The sequence goes on from JAJDDU010000246.1 coordinate 28,121, forward strand.
TCACCGTCCTCAGACACCTGCCCCTGCGCCGTTTCGATCGCCTCGTCCCAACGGTCAGCCGCCTCATCGACCCTTCCCAGTCGCCAGAGGGCATCGCCGAGGTGATCGTAGACCACGGGATCGCCGTTTTCCATGCGGGTGGCCGCCTTGACGAGCCACCGCCGAGCCTCCTCGAACGCACCTTTCTTGTACAAGACCCAGCCATAGCTGTCGAGGTACGCACCGTTGCCGGGTTGCCCAGCCAGGGCGCGGCGGATCATACCTTGAGCTTCGTCCAGTCGCAGGCCCGCGTCGGCGAGCGAGTATCCGTAGTCGTTGTCGATTCCCGCTACGAAGCCTGCACGACGCAAGGTGTCACGCAGATCGTATGCTCTGGCGAGCGCGTCGAGCGCGCGGTCGCGGTCATCCAGAGATTGATGGCAGACGGAGAGCCGCGTGAGGTATTCGTATTTCGCCAGAGGCGACTCGACTTCGTCGATCCAGCGTCTTAGATTGGTCGCGGCATCTTCGTATTGATGGCCCACAATCTGCGCCACGGCAAGACTTACGCGCAAAGCGTGAAGAAAACGCTCGTTGTACCCGCGCGGGTCGGACTCGGTTTCGCGCATCCACTTGGTCCACTGCTTGATAGCTTCGGCGTGTCGGCCCGCCCGTTGAAGAGTCCGAAGCCTCTTCTCACGCTGCTCGCCCAAGGCGCCGCTATCGAGCAGCTCAAGGGCATCGTCCGGGCGATCGGCCGCGACAAGCGTCTCGATGAGCCAGTCGTTGAGATCATCATTCTCCGGATCGTCTTCGAGCAGGCCTAACAGAAACCGCTGAGCATGATCGTAGCGTTTCGCAGGGATCAACGTTCGCCAAAGCGCCTCCGCGGCCTCCATCCCCGAGTCATGTCGATACAACGCCTCCGCCTCGGAGACGGCTTCCTCGTGCCGATCAAGACGAGTGTAGTTCCCGATCAGCACCCTCCAGAGAACAGCGCTGTCGCGATCCGCGTCGCGCCACTCCCGCAATTGCGCGATCAATTCGTCGTCACGCCCGGTGTACGCGAGGGCTTCGCGAATGCCGTCGCGGTACGCGGCGATATCGCCATCGTCAAGTCCTTGCTTATCAAGCTGCTCACGCGCCCACGCGAGTGCATCATCGAAGCGATGGTCAATGAGGAGAATACTGAGCAGGCGACGCTTCCATGCTCGCCGGTTGGGATGCCGCGCCAGCAACGCGCGCATTGCTTCTATCTGCTTGTCGTATTCGAGCAGCGCCCCGAACGTGAGTACACGACCCATCGCAATGTCCAAGTCGTCGGCATCGATCGCCAACGCTTGCTCAAAAGCGTGCAGCGCATCGAACGGCTCATCGTTGAGCAAGTAGCTTTGGCCCAGCAATTCGTAGGTTCTGGCATCGGGACCGTTTTGCTCGATCGCCTTTCGTAGTGTTTCGCGATACGCATCCCAGTCGGCAATGAACGGGTTTGGATCGCGGTCAAGCCTCGCGGCACATCGTGCGATGCGGTGCGGCGAAGCAGACAACCGTCGTAGTTCGGCGAGCTGCCGGTCGGCGTCCTCCTTGCGATCCTGCTCGAACAAGTAGATCTCGAAGAGGGCTTCCCGCGAGGCTTCATGAAGCGGATTGACCTCGATGATCGCCTCGTATTGCTGAATCGCCTTCAGCGTATCTCCCTTTCGCCGCAGGAGCTCAGCGAGTGTAGCCGGGGCGGCGATGTTGGTGCGATCCAGTCGAACGGCTGCACTGAGATGAGACTCTGCCTTGTCGAAATCGTCGAGCCCGGTATAAGCCCGCCCGGCGATCAACTGGAGCTGGCTATCTCGCTTCAACTGCTCGTCGTCGGCAGACACTAAGTCGATGACTTGCTGCCATGCAAAACGGTCCAAGAGAATCGCCGCCAACGGAACGCGCGCCGGCGTGAGACTCGGAAGCTCGTCAAGCGCCCGCTCGAATAAAGACTCAGCCTGATTCGTTCGACCGACACGTGCTGCGAGCGTGCCGAGCAAGTACGCGGTCGCGGCGTCGGCTGCGCTACCGTCTTCTCGGTCGAGCAGCGCTTCCACCGCGTCGGGGGCGTCGGCCATGGCAAGAGCTTTATTGCGAGCGGCCAGATGGTCCTCCGCGTCGACGCGGAGCGCGTCCGCAGCAACCTCGAGCACGCGGTGCCACTTCCTACCGGCAGTGAGGATGTCGCACAGTCTCCAGCGTAGCTCCTGCCGGTCCGGGTGCCGGTTGATTCCGTCGATCAGAACGCGCTCAGCCTCATCAAAGCGTTCAAAACGCGCCAGTACATTGACGAGCGCTACGACGAGGTCCGCCCGTTCCGGCTGGCCCTCGGACATGGCGCGAATGTCGTCGATGACTCGCTCAGGATGTCCGGCACGTTCGTGGATGCTGACCAGAAGCCGCACGGCGCGGTCTGTATCGGTCATAAGGGACCTGGCGCGTTCAAGTGCCTCGACAATCCTCCCGCACCGAGCGAGCAATCGGGCGAGCCGTTCCGTGGCATCGGCGTCGACATTTCGGTCCGCAAGTGCCGATGCGAGCGCGTCCGCGGCGCTGCTGAATTCGCCGAGCTTCTCGTAGGCGACCGAGATTGGCTCGCCCGCGTTGCCTCCGTTGATTTGCGTGAGACCGGTGAGTTCCGGCTCATCCTGCGCGTCAGGCGCCCGCGAAGCGACGGTCTGCTGGTAGGCGCGATACTGCTCAATGGAGGCTGTAAGATAGTGCTCCGCATTCAAAACCTGCGCGAGCCGGAAGTGCGTTACTGCGACGAAGGCGTCGAGGTCATCCGCGTTCGAAGCCTTGAGTGCGACACGGTAATGAGCGATCGCTTCGGCGGATTCACCATCCTCGAACGCGAGGCGGCCCAGAAGATAGTGCGTCACAATGTCATCGCCGTCGATGGCGAGCGCTTTCTGCAAATGCGATCGGACGCGCTCGATACTGCCGGCTGCATAGAGTGTCTTAGCCAACTCCCTGTGTAGCTGGGGATGGTCCGGTGCTTGGCGAAGCGCCTTTTCCAGCTCAATGGCCGCTTCGGTGAAGCGATTTCGCTCATAAAGCCGCCGTGCGCGGTCTAGTCGTCTGGCAACCGGCGCTGACATCGCCGGCAGCACGGACGCGGGCGGTGGCGGCGGATCGGGCTTGATATCTTCAAGGGTCAGACGCGCGCGTTCCGGGTCGAACTCCGGATCGTGCGCGGTCAGTTTGCGATTCTCAGGAGCCGTGCCGCTTGTACAACCGGAGTAGACGCATACCGTCAGCACTCCGAGGGCAAAACAACCGGCTGCGATTGGTCTGGCGGCGAATGTTCGTCTCGACACGATGTTCCTCAATGGCTGGTCGTACGCTTGCCCCGTTTCGTCGCGGATTTGCGAACGACCTTTGGAGACTTGGCGGCGGCCGGGCTCCGCTCGGCGGACTTGCGCTTCGGCGTGCGGGCTGAAGCCGATTTTCCCGAGGCCGCGCTTACCGACCGCTGCCCCTTGGCAGGCGAGAACTTCTGCATCAGAAGGCAGAACGCCTTCGCATCCGTGGCGCTGATGTTGCGTTCGAGAAACGCCTGAACCTCGGCGATGGAAGCCGAGGGATCCACGAGGTCATCACTGCGCAGCGCTTCGTATGTTCGCCGGTCGACGGGGATGGCGTGGCCGCCCAGGCTCCACAACAGCACAGAAGCGGCAGCGCACGTGTCCACCCCATCGAGCGACTCGAGGTAGTGCTTGGCGTCGCGTCGGCCGGCTTTGTGCAAATGGTCGAGCGTGACCGCGTGCTCTTTCCTGTAAACCGCGTTGAGCGCGCGGCGAACGGCGTCGGCCCTAACCATGCTATTGGGAACACTGGATCCGATGGCCGCGGAGATTTCCGCCGATGTCGAGACGCGAACCTCGTTGATGTCGACCATCGCCCCCTTGAGCGCTGTTGTGGCCCGCACCGCTCGTGGCCCCGCTGCATCGACCGACAGCAAGCCGATGATCAACTGATCGATCGGGTCGGATGGTTCGGGCGTATCGGGCACGCCGTGCTCACTTTTGAGCTTGGCGAATACCCGTTTGACGCGCTTTGCGTAGAGCGTTCCGTTCTTCATTCGGTCGTTCCATTGGCTCGGTCGTGGTCGTTGTCCGAAGCGTCTGCCTCAGTGCCCTGCTCGCGTACAGTCTGCTCGATTATTCCCAGCGTCTCATTGCCGCGTTTTATGGACTCGTCGCATTCAAGCCGGACCTCCGGGCAATGCCGCAGGCCAAGGTTCTTGGCCAGATAACTCTGTATGTGTCCCCGAGCGTGACTGAGCGCCGCCATCGTTCGCCGCTCCTCGCCATCCGTCCCCAGCACGCTGATGAAGATCTTGGCGACCCGAAGGTCTCTGCTCATCTCGACGCGCGTGACGCTGGTCATCGGCGCGATACGCGGATCATTGAGTTTGTTCCTGATGACGTCGCTGACAATCCAGCGGACGTCAGCGGCGATTTTCTCAACTCTATGTCCCGCCATTGACTCCTCACGCGGTGCTCAAAACACCTCTGTTTCATACCCGATCACAACGACGGTATGTTGCTTCCGCACCCAATCGATGATCTTGTCCAGGCAACTCCGAACAAACCGCGACTCGTTTGCGACGAGTGCAATGCCGATCACCGCCCGTTGCCACACATCCAGCGCGTCCACCTCAGCCACCGACACATTGAACTTGTTGCCCAACCGCTCCTTGATGCTCTTGATGACCCGACGCTTGTCTTTCAACGAATGCGCTTCGGCGATCGACAGCTCAATTCTGAGCACACCGACAATCATCGTTCGCCGAGGCTGCCACGGTGATGTTCTGACTCGAACCGCTTGGCACTGAATACGCCGGTCATCGGATCGATCTCGAACATATGAAACTCGCCGGTCTCGTCCACTGGGTAACTAATCGCGCCGAAGCGATGCAGAATACTCAACAAGTCCGGCCAAATGCGTTCATCCACTCCGTGGTAATCGAGTTCGCCTTCCACATCGTCGTCGTCGAACCCGTAGAGCTTGGAGTCTGACCGGAATCGCTTCAGATCAGCCAAACTGCACTCGGACGGCACGAACTGGGGTGTTAGCACAGCCCACTCGTTTTCGTACACGGTAACTTCGTATTGCCGCACAATGTGCTTCTGGCCACGGATCGAAACGGCCCCGACTTTTGTCGCACCATCCGGTCGGAAGAACTCGTCCGCAGCCTTGTCCGCTTTTTTATTGGCTGTCTCGTCCTCCACACTGCGACGGGTCCCTTTGTAGTTGTAGTTCTTGTAGTTCTTCATCAGTTGTGGATCGTTGATCGGCAGCGTCACTGCGAACGTATATGTCCCGGCCGTCAGATCAACCGCGCCGGGTGTTGCCATTCGCTTCGCGTCCGTGCTCGCCAACCAGTCCAATCCCCGACCCGACGAAGTGACCTCGCGATAGTATGCCGTCGTGCGATCAGGGATCGCGTCGACGTAGACGCCCTGATTGCCGCGCCGCGAAAGATCCTCGCGCAGAAACCCGAAGCGTCTTGACGACTGCTTCGGCTTCTTGGAAGTATCCGTGATGCGCGCGGGTCTGTCGGGAGGAGGGGACTTGGTCACCGCCGGCTTGTCGTCCACCAGGAACGCATCATTGAACATCGGCCAAGCGTACTTCTTTCCCACGAAAATGACACAGATCAACACCGCCGCCACGTAGGCCATCTTCTTCACCACGGCGAAGGGATCAGCCGCCGTGCGCGACGCACCGAAAGGCATGCCCGCGCGGTCGCTCTTGCGAGACCGCTTGACCGTTTTGGGCGACGCACTGCCGGCCGTGGATTCGGAGGCGACCTCAGAAAAGAGGAAATCCAACTCGTCCTGGTCGTCCTGCGGGACCTGCGCTTCCCGGCCGCAGTAGGCGCAGCGCACCACCTTGCCTGCGTCCTCGTCCTTGGCACGAACCGTGTGGCCGCAATCCGCCTTAAACTCGATCATGCGTCTGTGCAGCGCTCTCTACTGACCGTCAGATCACAGTGTGCGGGCGATCTTGACGATTTCAAATGCCTCAATAATGTCACCGGGTTTGACGTCGTCGAACCCTTCGATTCGGATACCGCATTCCAACCCAGCGCGGACTTCCTTCGCATCATCTTTGAACCGGCGTAACGACCCGATCTTGCAGTTGTCGCGGACCACAGTGCCCTCGCGCGTTAGCCGGAGTTGATGACTCCGCTTGATGAGACCGTCAGCGACGTGGCACCCGGCGATCGTCCCGACCTTCGTCACGTTGAACACTTCACGCACTTCGCAGGTTGCCCGCTGCTCGATCTTCTCGTCAGGTGCGAGGAGACCTTCCAACGCCTTCTTAATGTCGTCGGCGACCTCGTAAATCACCTTGTACTGACGGATGTCGACGCCTTTGGACTCGGCCAGTTTCTTGGCACCCACGCTCGGAACGACACGAAAAGCGATGATGATCGCATCCGACGCGTGTGCCAGAAGCACGTCACTATCATTGACTGGGCCCACGCCAACGTGCCTGAACCCAAGTGTCACTTCATCGGACGGGATTTTCGAGAGCATAGCCCGAAGCGCGTCCATTGAACCGTCGACGTCCGCTTTGAGAATGACGTTGAGCTCAGGTATGTCGCTCGCATCGCGACGCTTGACGACTTCCTCTAGCGTGCGGACGCGCTGAGACTGAGCTCGGCCTTCGTGGATACGCTGATGCTTGCAACCTTCGGCGACGGTCTTGGCCCGCTGCAAGGACTTGAGGACGTAGAACTTGTCACCCGCCGTGGGTACCTCGTCAAGTCCCCAAATCTCAACCGGAATCGACGGGCCAGCCTCCCTGAGCTTGCGGCCACGGTCGTCCACCAGGGCGCGCACCTTGCCGAATGCGTTGCCGCAAACCACCGTGTTCCCCGCCCGCAGCGTTCCCGACTGCACGAGCACGCGGGCCACCGAGCCAACGCCCTCCTTTGTCTGGGCTTCGATGACCGTGCCGCTGGCGTCACATTTGTTGTCTGCCTTGAAATCCAGCACCTCGCCGAGGGCCGTCAGGTGCTCGAGCAGTTCGTCAACACCCTGCCCCGTGGTCGCGGATGTGTGGATCACGTCCGTTTCGCCGCCCCAATCGCCGCTCGGCTGAAGCCCACGCTCAGCCAATTGTCCGTAAATACGATTCACATTCTGAGTGCCCAGGTCAATCTTGTTCAACGCGACCACTATGGGCACTTCCGCCGCCTTGGCGTGGTTGATCGCCTCAACGGTCTGAGGCATCACCCCGTCGTCGGCGGCGACGAGGAGCACCACCAAGTCGGTAATCTGCGCCCCGCGGGCTCGCATCTCTGTAAATGCAGCGTGGCCGGGCGTATCGACAAAAGTCAGTTTGCCGGCCGTCTTATGCTCCAGATGATAGGCGCCGATGTGCTGCGTGATCCCGCCGTCCTCGGAGACGGTGACATCAGTCTTACGCACGGCGTCCAGAAGACTGGTCTTGCCATGGTCCACATGCCCCAGGAATGTAATCACCGGCGGGCGCGACTTCGGGTTCTTCGGCTTACGCGCGGCGAATTCCTCCTCGACTTCGTCGAGGGGGGATTTCGGCGCGATAATCGTCAACGCTACACCGCGCTCGAGCGCGATGTACTCAGCCATTTCATTGGATAGCTCCATGTTGATGTGGGCGAAGACGTTGAATTCCTTCCGCAAGATCGGCATGATGTGCAGCACGGAAATACCGGTGGCTGCGCAAAAGGCTTTCATCATCACCGGACCCTGAACCGTTGCCTCGGTCTTGGCGGGCGCAGGGCCACCAGGAGAGCTGCCCCCATGACCGCTCCCGCCGCGTCTCGTGTGGATACGCCTGCCGGTGGCATCGAGAATCCGCTCCTTGCGTTCATCCAGATCGCGATTTCGCCATTCGTTCAGCTTCTCCGCCGACATGTCGGCCGGGCTGACCCGTTGGACAGAACGCCCTTTCTTCGCTCGGTCCGTGGTGGCGCCGCGTCCGCGAAGCCCGCGGCGCTGGCCAGGCGCTCCCGGCGCCTCGCCGACAGGCATGGCGGGCCGGGGACCGGGGGCATCAGTGGGACGTCGACGAGGAACCGGTCGACGAATGTCCTGCTCGACCGGCTCATACCGGACGACACGAGGACCCTTGAGCGTGACAGGCTTCGGTACATTTTGAGGGCCGGCTGGCAGGATTTTCTCGGCTTCTTCAGGTGGTGCTTCCGGCTCGGTAGCCTGCACCTCTTCCTCGCCAGCGCCGGGTGATGTCGATTCCGGCAGAGCGGATTCGGTCGGGAGTGCCGCGTCTGTGTCGACGGAGTTCTCCGCGGGAGGCGCCGTGGCGACGGGCTCTACAGCCGTCGTAGAATCAACGGACGCAGCCTCCGGCTGCTCGATGACGGCGGCCGCCTCCATTGAGGGAGGCGTCTCAGCCTGCACATCACCGTGCGGGGCGGCATCCTCTGAGGGCGGAGCTTCCGCAACGGCGATTGCGGTGTCATCTGCGCCGCCACCACCCGCCGTCTCCGCAGAATCCGCGCTCGCCCCAGCGACAGCGTCGCGCTTGGCCGACGGTGTCTTGCGGACAGTCTTGCGGACCTTCTTCAGGTCGACCCGATCCGTCGTTTCGATCGTCGTGTCGTGCTGCCCCTCGCTGAACCACTCGCGAATCGTAGCTTCAAGGCCGGCGGAGAGGGTCGACATGTGGTTCGTGACCTGCAGCCCCTCAGCCTGACACTTGGCGATGATCACCTTGCTCGGGACGCCGAGCGCCTTCGCAAGAATATGAACACGCATCTTCTCAGCCAAACGCGATCCTCCAAACTACATTCGCCAGCAGGCGATCGTGTCAATCCGCTTGCGGTTCGACACACTCATCCGAAATCGACTCGGTAACGGTGGCTTCATCGGCTACGTCAGTTGCGGGGCCTGCGTCCGAGACGCCCTCCTCCGCAGCTTTCGCTGAATCGCCGTCGTCGACACTCAGTGCCGGCGCAGCAGCCACGGTAGCGACCAGTTCTTCGCCTACGTCCGCAGCAGTTTCGGGGGACTGGGACTCGGAGTCGCCGGTCCCACCGTCAGCCTCAACCCCATTGGCAGTAGCCTCAGCCTCGGCCGCAGCGGCGACCTTCGCGGCTTCTGCCGCCACCGCCCGGGCAAGCTCTGCCTCCTTGGCAAGCCGCTCGATACCTTCCACAGCGGTTTCGACAACCTTGGCCGCCAGCGTTTCGTCAAGTTCGAGTTCCTTGACCATTGGCTCCGTCCCCACCTCTTTTACATCCATGAGCGACACGATTCCCAGCGCGAGAATCTTGTCTAAGAGTACGTCCTCGACCCCCTCGACAACCTTCAAGGTCGTCTGCAGATCATCGAGGCCCTTGTTGTACTCCTCCGGGGTGAGAATATCGATGTCCCACCCAGTCAGACGCGCCGCAAGACGAACGTTCTGCCCGCGCTTGCCGATCGCTAGCGACAATTGGTCCTCGGAAACGACCACCGTCGCTCTGCCAAGCTCGAAACAGAGTGCCACCTCTTGGATCTCGGCTGGCTTAAGTGCGTTACCGATCAGGATCTGCGAGGATTCGTTCCATCGAACGATGTCGATCTTCTCGCCGCCCAACTCATCCACGATATTGCGAATTCTGCTCCCACGCACGCCGACGCAGGCTCCGACAGCATCCACCTTCATGTCGATGCTTGCCACAGCGACTTTCGTGCGATAACCCGCCTCACGGGCCAGCGCACGGATTTCGATGATCCGCTCCGCCACTTCCGGGACTTCCACCTCGAACAGCCGTCGGATGTAGTCCGGGTGTGTTCGCGTCAGGACGATGCGCACCTGATACGGCGCCTCCCGGACGTCCAGAATCATTGCGCGGACACGCTCGCCGGGGTGGTGAGACTCGCCGGGAATCTGCTCGCTTCGAGGCAGATATCCCTCTGATCGCCCGAGATTGACGACGAGGGCGCTGCCTTCTGCGCGGGCGACCGTACCCGTGACTATCGTCCCGACACGCTCCGAATACTCGTCGAAAATGCTGCTGCGCTCGGCCTCACGAATGCGTTGGATAATCACCTGTTTCGCAGTCTGGGCCGCGATGCGACCCAGCATTTTCATGTCAATCGGCGCACCGTTCACCGTTGCGGCGATCTCGCCGCTGGCCCGGTCGATTCTGACTTGGACGTCGTCCTCCTCGCCGTGGGCCTTCCGTGCCGCGGAGATCATCGCGGACTCGATGTCCTGGTAGACCAATTCCTTATCGATGTTCTTGTCGCGACTGATCGAATCGACCAAGCGAAGTAAATCTGCGTTGTTTATCATGCGTCGGGCGTTCCTTACGCCTCGTGCGGTAAGCCGGCGACCGCACACGCCTGGTTCAAGTGGCTCGACCCACCATCAAACAAAAATGTGGGTGCGCACAAAGCAATCCCACATTTGCAGCCAATACCGGTCTAATAGCAGGAACGTCCGTGTCTTAGCGCATTACACGCCTCCGACGCTGCTGCCTACCGGAACCAATGCCCGCGACCCCACAACCATGCCTGTCAGGTGTCGCGTGCATCGACTTCGTAACTCTCCAACGCGATGTTCGCTCCGTCTTCACCCGGCTCGAACAACGCGGCCTGCTCAAGATCAACCGCCGCCCACACGTCCCGTTCGGCCAATTCGCCGAACGCCGCGGACATCTTGGCGACAACCTCCTGGCCGTCCGACGCGTGAGCGTACACATTTCGGTGATCGCCCAGCGTCTCCGACATCAGCACTCGCGCCGGAAAGGACGCTTCCGCGTCAACCCCGCACGCAACGCTCTTCATCTCCACTCGGTCCGGACGAATGCCAAGCACCATCCGCTCCCCGGTTCGGTTCGCGGCCCGCGCCGCCAAGCGCGATGGAAGCGACAACCGTCGCCCCGCGAACTCAAAACCGACCGAATCGCCCGCCCCGACCAACGCCCCATTCAGGAAGTTCATCCGAGGCGTGCCGAGAAACCCCGCCACGAACCGATTGGCCGGACGCTCAAAGACCTCTTCGGGAGGCCCTATCTGCTGCACGCGCCCATCGGCCATGACCGCAACGCGGTCGCCCAAGGCCATCGCCTCGTGCTGATCATGCGTCACGTACAGCGACGTCATTCCCAGGTCGCGCTGCATGCGGCGCAGCTCCAGACGGACTTTAACGCGAAGCTGCGCGTCAAGGCTCGCAAGCGGTTCGTCGAAAAGGAACACCTGCGGCCGACGCACAATCGCTCGACCAAACGCAACGCGCTGACGCTGCCCGCCGGACAGCTCATGCGGCTTACGTTGCTGCAGCTCCTCGATACCCAGCAGCCGCGCGACCTCGGCCACACGCTGCGAAATCTCAGGTTTCGGTGTCCGACGCATCTTCAGGCCGAACGCCAAATTGCCATACACCGTCAAATGCGGGTACAGCGCGTAATCCTGGAAAACCAGGGCGACGTCGCGATCTTTCGGTGCGACAGCGTCGACTACACAGCCGCCGATCTCGACATGCCCAGCCGTAACGCGATCCAGGCCAGCAACAAGCCGCAGAGTCGTCGTCTTGCCGCATCCCGACGGGCCGACCAGGACGACCATTTCGCCATCTGCCACCCTAATCGTCAGGTCATCGACGGCAACAACGGTGTTCCGCCTGCCGCCAAACACCTTTGTGACGTTTCTGAGGGCCACACTGGCCATGGCAGCGCACACTCCCTATGCCCAGCCGCACCAGATGCTGCGCGCCGATCACACAAATGCGAACCGCGATTATAAGCACGCCCGCGGGCCTGTCAAATCTTCCAAACTCACCATCCAGAATCGCAACGCACACCATTCGGGGTGGCATGCCCACGCTTGCGGCGGCATGATTCGACCCGGCGTCAAGATAGGCACCCGGCTTGTCTACCACACCGGACACGCCTATCCTCGCCGTTTTGGCGGCGATCGGTTTTCTGCGCCCGGCGCGCCGCTCGGAGCGACGTCCAATGTGCCGAATAGCACAAATCGTCACAATCTGCGGCCTGCTCGCGTCCGCTACGGTCGCATCCGACGACAACGCATTGCCGGCGGCACTCCAAGCGTACTTCGAGACCACCGACCAAGCCGAAAAGCAGGCCCTGATCGCAAAAGCCCGGATCGCGAGCGATGGATCGGTCGCAGCCGTCGCCGACACCCTTCCAAATCTTGCCTTGTGGCCGTCTTTCGAGGGATCGAGCGATCAACTCACCGTAGACAACGGCGGAGGCATCCAAACCGAAATCGTCGTGACGCTCCCGCGAGGGTACGACGCGACCCGCGCGTACCCACTTCTGGTCGCTCTCTGCGACAGGGATGACAGGGTCTGGTCCGACTCGCTCCCATTGGACATCGTGGTCGCGCGGATCGCGAACGCAGATCACGCAGGCTTCGACGGTCCACAGCCATTCGCTGACGAACCTCGAAAGTGGCTTCGAGCGTTGCGGCGTCGGTATCACCTCGACACGGACCGCATCTATCTCTACGGCCACGGCGCGGGCGCTGACGTAGCCTTCGCGATCGCCGTGATGCACAGCGACGCCTTCGCCGGCGTCATCATCCACGAGGGGACCCTGCTCGTCCCCCACTGGCGTGAACTACATCCCCTCCTGCTCGCCAATCTGAGCAGCACCCCGCTTCACTTGGCATGGACCCGCCCCGATCTGCCTCCCAACACCGTGCTGAGAGGCCGGGCGGTCCGACTGGCGTTGATGAATCAGTGGATCGCCCAGATAGCCGAGCGTGAATCGCTGCCGATCACCACGAGCGTGGTGCGCGAATCAACTACGGCGTCACCGGAGGTCTGGCATCACATCCTGCAATCACCGCGCATGCGGGTCACGGCTGAGCCGCGCCGATTCAGGTATCCCGCGCAGAGTCAAACGAGGCTCCTCAACGTCCGCCGATTCTCCGGGTCGGTATGGGAAGGCGATCAGCTCGACATCCTCACTCAGCCCGTCACTGATCGGCGCGAATACACCACGAGTGTGCTCGAAGCGAAGCTGCATGATCTCTCCGTCCGCATCGACGGACAGACCATCGACGTTCAGTGCCCGCATTGCGAGTCCATCGAGATTCAACTCAGTTTCGGCGACGTGGATTTCTCAAAACGCGTTCTGATTCGATTCGACGGCAAGCGCCGATTCTCCGGCCGACTCACACCAAGCATTGAAACGCTCCTCCAGTCAGCAGAAGCGTCGTGGGATTTCCAACACAGCGCTTGCGTGCGGCTACGCATCGGCAGAAAAGGCAGCGTGCGACCGTTCTAACGGGATCCCGATTCCGCCGTGCTATGGCCCGGTGTACTGTGACTGGAGCGATCCCCAATCGTGGATGTCAACGTCTTCGTCTGTGTCGAAGTCAAAAGTTCCACACCCAGGCGACACGCCGCCATCGGGCCCGCTGACGCAATCAAGGAAACAGCTGTAATCGGTTAGGTCGACATCGTTGTCATCGTCGCAGTCGCCGGGCGTTGTGACCGACGGCGCGACTGGATGCAAGCAGTAGATCACCCCAAAATGCACTTGTACGCCGCTCGCCTCCGCCGAACCGATAATGATCTGCCCCGCATTGAACACGGCGCCGGCATTTGTGGAAGCGGCCCCTCCGGAGACAGAGGGGCACATGACATCGCCGCGTGACACGGTACATATCGCCAGAGTGACAAAGACAGGCAATAACAACCTGGATGACGCATTCATTTCATTCTACTCCCAGCGGAGTCCATCCGTGTATTCCAAACCCATTTGCAGTTCATATGCGACTTTCATTTGATGATGGCCGCGCCCGTGTTGGCGAGGTATAGACCCGGATTGGATAGAGTGACCACGCCCGGTTCGTCGTACGTTGTGCTACGCAAATGAAACACACTGTCGTCCGGCGCGCCGTCGTGCGCAGCCTGCACGCTCTCGTACGGTGACGCGCACGTTCCGACCTGAGCGCCTGTCTGTACGCCGAGATAGACGTTTTGTCCGCCGATGCAGTTTTCAGTGGACAAAACTGGATCGTCAGCGCAACCGCCCATCAGCATGAGATCCTCCTTCATGTGCGTAAACTCGTCAGAAGTGATGCATGAGATGACTTCGGGCGACGTGTGTTCGGCGCTTTCCAGTGGCGGCGGTGGATCGGAGATGTTCGCCCACTCGTCGTAGTCGATCAGCCAGGATGTGTTCCCGGTCGAACCGCACCATCCTGCGTTGTTGCCGTTAATGTCCTGCTGCACGTTGACCTGGCTGATGCCATCGCAGTTCCAGTCCACGCTGTTCATCTGCGTGCCGAACGGCTCGCTGAGACCGAGTTCGTTCAAACTGCACATACGACCGTGCGAGAAGTCCATTTCCTTGAAGAGTGCGTCTTCGGTCGCCAGTCCGAGACAGAGCATAGTCGTGCGCAGGCCGAACAACTGGTACCGATAGCTCATGATGCTCGGGAGATTGGGGGAATACGGTCCTACCCAAGTTGGGCCGTTGTTAGTAGGGGGGCAGCTCATCGTTCCGCAATGCGACAGCCCGAGATTATGACCAAACTCATGCGCGAGCGTCGCGGCCTGCTGGAACTCCGTGCCAGTGTTGCTGTCGAAGTTGCCCAGCGAAACGAGTAGGTTCCAACCAGAGACCTCAGCAATCCCACTGCTGCCGCTCGTGAAGCAGTTGCTGCACGGGTTTGGGTTACCGTCGCAGGACTCGTACTGGTGACCGAAGACGCAGTAGTGCCAACCGTTGGCCGGCGACTTATTGCGGTAGGTGTCCCTAATTGCACCGAAACTGGCGTTCTGCCCTTCGTAGTCGAAGAACGTCGTGCAATTGCTCGGATCACGCCGCAGGGTCGAGTAGTGAGGAAGCACGTCGTCTGCGGTATTCTTGTTCAGGATTAGAGTGTGCCCCTGGCAGGCGAACATCTGAACCACAGCGTCCAGGACGGCGTCGCTGGGTTCGTGCGAGTGGTTCGCCCCGACCATGTAATCGATTTCGATCTTGAACGTGTCCGCCAGCACCGGAGGTTGAGCAGACATTGTAAATGCCACAGTTGCGATTGCTGCGGTGGTCCAGAGTCGGGCGAAGATGCAATTTGGATCCGTATTCATTTCAATTCTCCCGAGAAGAACGCTTACTGCAGGTTTACCAGCACAAGTACGAGCCCGGTTTGACCGGCATTCAACCCGGTCATTGCCTTGCCGATCACGGCGCCCGCGCTACGCGAGTGGTCGGAAACCCTCATTGCATGGCCCGCGAGCGAAGAGGTGGTCAACAGGTCGCCCGGCTCAATGGCATGGCCTCTCGCTTCGGCGTAGCAGTAGACGCGGCCGCTCAATGCCACCGGATGACTGCCGTCGGCAAGAGTGCCAGGCTGCCCCATCATCATACCCGTCGACACCCCTCCCGCGCCGCTGATTACGCCTGCGACCTTGCGATCATATGCGGTCGCACTCGCAACAAGAGCACCGGGGTTGCGTGGATCGATCGATACCACCATGCCCGGTCGGGGTGATCCCTGTGCTGGGCTGACGTCGAACTTCTCCGAGAAGTCTGATCCCCCCGTGATCTCAAGAACCTTTGTGCTGGTCCAGCCTGTGCGCCCGTCCAGAACAACGGTGTTCGCGCCGCTGCCGTCCCGCATACGCAGAATGGACCCGGCCCCCACTCCACCGACGTCTGCCACCAGCTCAATCGTGTCGGTCCCGTCCGACATACTCATCTCAAACAAGCTGCCGCTGCCCGTGCCGGACCGACCGAGGTACACGACCTCGGTCGCGTGGTTATTAAGACGGAGGCTCCCGCCGTCGGCGCCCGCGGAGAGTGTAGCCGTGATTTCCGCGAGCGAGTTGACCAGCCGCAGCAGGCCCCCGTCGCTGCCGTTGTCGCCCATCAATCGAGCCGTCGAAGTCCCAGAGTCGTTCTTCACCACGATAATCCCATCACCGCTGGCGTCACCCACGAGGTTGATCGTATTGTCACCGGCGCCGTTGTTAATCCTGATCCGACCACCGGAACCCGCGTCGACATTACGAGCTTCCAGAACGATGCGTGGGCTGGTCGCAGTGTTGCCGTCCCTCATCTCCATCCACGACCCAGTATTGCCAACCCCCTCATAGCTTCCATGGAGCTTGATTCGGCTGCCGCCGTTCCCGATAACCACGACGGAACCTCCGTCGTCGGCACCGCTGCGCTCGGCATCAAGGATAACCCTCGCATTGCCGCTGTCGGCACTGACTTCCACTCTCCCCGCGCCGTCGCCGTCGTCACCATCAGCGAGGATCCTCACACTGCCCGCGGCGTCGTACAGCAGAAGCCGACCGCCTGCATCCAATCCGCCACCCAGCTTTGAGGTTCGCTCGCCGTCGGAGGCGAAGGACTCAAACCAACCGTTCCCGCCTTCCTTGAAGACCTGCGCTAGCACGAAGCTCCCCCAGCCATCGAGAACCTCAAGACCTCTTAGCGCTCGAACGGCCCCTGCCGCTCCATCAGCAAGAAGCGTCTGGGCGCCAGCCCCGTCGCGAACCGAGATCTCCCCCGCATCGCTGACATCGGCGTTAAAGACGATCGTGTCTGCGGCGTTGCTGTTGCCGAGTTTGACCAACGCACCATCCGAGAGATCAGCGTCGATCGACACCGTGGTTGCTCCCTCGCTGTTGTTTAGAGCAAGCACGGCGCCGCCGGTAGTAGGACCCTGGCTGTCGACCTGCACCGTAGCGTCGCCGGAATTGTCGTTCATCGTCAGCGTACTGCCGCTGCCTCCGTCGCCAAGCAGCGAAATGCCGAGCGTTCCGCCGGATTGGTAATACTCCGCAAAACCACCCCCGTTGGCGGCATGCCCGCCGGAAACGACGGCGTTCCCACCACTCGCATCCTCCGTCCGCAGCCGGCCGCCCCCCGCACCGGCGGTCATGGTTGCACGGACCGCTCCGCCGCCACCCCCAAGCACGTTGAATGCTCCGTCCGCACCGACGATTCCCGCCGATCCGTCGAGCGAGATACGCGGGCCGCCGGCTGCGGCGCTGTACAACAACAAGAAACCGCTCGCCGGATTCGGAGGACCTGCGCCGAGAGAGATCGCATCATCCAACTCGCCGCTGGCAACACGATCGACGCGGTACGCATACGCGACGGCCGTCAGCGGGACGCGCGGAGCGACCTCCACGCCTCCGTTCAAAGAAACACCGATCTCGCGTGCCTCACCATTGAACGTACTCACGCTGACAGGAATCTGAACGCTTACGATTCCCCCCTCCATCGACACGCTGTTCATCGTGATCGGTCCCTCGATGACCGCTCCGCCGGCGTTGTAGATGTTGAAAATGAGCTCCACCGTGTCGCCTGCCAGTGGCTCGCCATCAACGTCGGTCAGCAGTGCCTGGAAGCTAAGCCGTCGTGAATCTTCGTCCAACAGCGGCAGCGGCGGACCGACGGGGCCAGCCAAGGTCTGAGCCCCGGCGAGCGCCGGATCGGCGGGAACTCCGGAGGGGTTTTCCGCACCAGCCTGACGTCTTTCGTTGTTGGCCGCTGCCTGCGGCGTCTTCGTGGTATTCTCCGCCCGTGCGCCAACCGAGAATATGCCACTTGCGCCGAGAGCGACGAGCAATGCGACGCTGTGCAGTTTCCGAATCATTTTCGATTCTCCGTTCAGGTTCTTGTGTATGCGGCGAGTTGGTCGCAGCAGCAAGCTTCGTCCGCCCTATTGAGAGAGACGCACGCAAACTTTGGCGGCGCGCGGAACCCAATAATCTGCGGCGAGGGTCGAGTCAGCGAGGTGAATCAGGCGTGAGGGCGGCTTGGCTGAGCAAATCCGACCACTTGCCGGGTGCAACGGACGCTAGATCCAGGAGAACTGGATTGAGCTCGTCACGCCTCCGACTACAGATGAGGTTCCGGTGATGAACCATTGCCGCCGCAATCGCAAGGAAATAGCTGGCCAGGGCGTTGAGCCTCGTTTCGCGGTCGCGGCTCCGCTTGATCACGGATTTACCTTCCTCCTTCATCCGCTTGAGCTGATCCAGTGTAGCGCTACCGCGGATGAGGGCATTCTCCGGATCCTCGAACATGGATGCGGTCCCCGTGCTCAGGGCGGAGTCGAGCCAGTGGTGTCCGTCGAGTTGACTCAACCGGTCGATGAGTGCGTCGACGGGACGTCTCGGTCCGCAAAGCCCAATCTGGAAGAGGCGCGAGGCGTCAAGTTCGCTCAAGTTAGCGAATTCGCTGTCTTGTCGTGCGGAGGACTTGAAGTTCATGCCCCGGAGACCTCCAACAAAGTCTGGATTTCGTTGTCAACGTGGTCCGGCGCTGCGCCGTCGCGCACGAGCAGGTCACGCAAGACCTCGCGGAACTTCCGCGCCGCGGTCCGAGCCATGACCGCCGCACGGGGAGCGTCCACGCCAAACTCCTTCGAAATCTGCTGATACCCCGCGGATTGGTAGTGATGCCGGACAAAGACTCGCCAATGATGTTCCAAACCCTGCACGGCGCACCGTTCATGCGTTTGCTGAAGTGCCTTCCTGACGATGGAGACGACAAACGCGCGGTCCAGCATCTCCTCGGGCGTCGCGCTGCTATCAGCCTGTTCGTCGGTCGGACCCGGTTCGACCCGGTTTCGCTTTCCGGTGCGTTTGACCTCGTTCAGATAGAAGCAGAAGGCGTTCATGAGCCATCGTCGCAGCGGCAAACCGCTTTGCAGCCAATCGGCGAAGAAGTGCTCCCGAGCCAGACGATCAGCGAAGAATCCCTGCACGATCTCGTCCGGTTCGCCCAGCCACCGGTCGCGCGTTCCGCGGAAGTAGACTGT
This sequence comes from Phycisphaerae bacterium, assembly GCA_029260155.1. Lineage (GTDB taxonomy): Bacteria > Planctomycetota > Phycisphaerae > UBA1845 > UBA1845 > OFTM285. The sequence goes on from JAJDDU010000246.1 coordinate 46,900, forward strand.
CAGCGGCCAAGCGTAGACGCTCATCACGTGCTGGTTAACCTCGCCACGGCCTTCCCCCGCAGAGCGCAGCCTGTCCCCGATCCAGGTGTGGCATGTTGTTGGGAACGCATTCGGCCGCATGGGGCGTCCTCTTGCCATGCCCTCTATTCTGTCCCTTGGAACAGTAGGGAACAAGGAAGTACTGCATTCAATCAATCGCGACATTGTGCTGGTATCGCTCGTAAATCCCTCTAATGGTCCGAATAACGGCACCCGCCGCATGAAGAAAGGCACGGAACGGTTTTTGCGGCGCGCTGAGTCCCCTCGTGGGATCAAGATGTTACAATGGCCTGGGCGTATGGACCGCCCGCAGAGCCAAAACATGCGATACACTGCGCAGCAAGAGGGATGCCTCGGTGGTTTTGAGATCATCGGCGAGATCGGCCGAGGTGGCATGGGTATCGTCTATGAGGCGCGGAACATGTCGAGCGACCAGCATGTCGCCCTGAAGGTGCTGGCCGGTGGAGCCTCAATCACATCGCGGGCAGTGACTCGTTTTCAGCGCGAAGCTGAAGCGGTAGGACAGCTGACACACCCGAACATCGTCCCTATCCATGCGACCGGCGAAGAGTGCGATAGGCACTTTTACGCGATGGAGCTGATCGACGGCCCATCGCTCGATCGTGTCATTCGCCGGATAAGGTTGGACAACGTAGCCTCTCTGTCCGATCACAGGAGATCGAGCACCGACGAAGTCGTAGCCGAGACCGCGTCCACCGCGAATTCTGATGGCTCTCTGCCCATGTGGGTGTCGCAGGCGCTAAGTTGCGACAGCGCCAACGGCATCGCACCGCTACACGAGGCAGCCGTTGCAGCCGCCTGTGAACTCACTATCGGTCCGAAGTATTTCAGGGCCATCGCCG
>JAJDDU010000247.1 GCA_029260155.1 Phycisphaerae bacterium
ACCGGCGTCGATGTTGATGGTGTCGCAAGTGTTGTTCCCGGCGAAGCAGGTCAACGCATGCAGCGCGTCTGCCAAGTTGCAGAACGTATCCAGCGCGCAGTCGCCCAGTGCCCCGCCCATGTCGGACGGATGCGTCGTGGCCACGCCGCTGCACGCGCCCGCGTTGCACTCCCACCACGTGCAGACATCGTCGGTAACGCCACCTCCGTCGAGATCGGCGCAATCAGCTGCTGTGTTGCATGATGCCGACCCGGTGTCCCCGGTGCCCCAGAATCCACCGCGAAGCTCGAAATCCCCGCCCGCGGCGTCACCGGCGTCATGTTGGCCGACCGTGCTGTGCAGCACATACGTGCCGCCGCTGCTGGTCCCGCCACCACAGTCAAACGTGTTCCAGGATAGGTCGTAGGACCCGCCGGATTGGGCTGTCGCCGACGACTCGCACCGGGCGACGATCAAAGTGCCCATACAGATCGCAATGGCCCGTGTCATCGGACAACTCCTCTCGCGTCGGCGTTCATTCCAACCATCAGCGCCTCGATTCGCGCAAGGCGCCATTGCAGATTCTTCATCAATTGCTGCTGTACTTGGAGCTGCGCTTCCAACGCTCCTATTTCGCGGTCCTTTTCCCGGGTACGTCGGCGCAGGTCATCGATCGTTCTTTGCTGTTGCTTGACGGTTTGATGAAGCTCCTGGATCGCAGCTACCGAGTGAATCGTCAACGGGTGCAGATCAACCGAAAGCGCGTCTCCACCGTCGGGCAGCAGCCCTTTCATTGGCTTCACGTGATCCGGGAACACCTCCGCGTATTCCTGGGCGATGACGCTGTAGTGCCGCCGATCTTCGGACTCGGGATGCAGCGACCTGTACTCGTCGGTGTAGTCGAAGGCCACCAGCCGGATACTGTTCACCGTCGCCAAAGCGTCGCGGACGGTTTGCACATTGGTCTTGATCCGTGCGTCGGAGATGACCGCCCACGAGGAGCCACCGGAGGTCTTTCCGGCGCTGCCCTGCACCTCGAGCTTGTACGTCGTGGGCGAGCGCCCGATGCCGACGTTGCCGCTCGCATCGATGGTCAAGCGTGTGTTCGTCTGCGGAGCGCCGGTTCCGATCTTGAACTTGTCGGCGTCGGAATTGTCGACACCGAGGCTGAATGCCGTCGTCCCGCCCAGTTGGAAACGAATGGTGGGGTCGCCATTGGGGGCGGTGTTGTTGAGGTGGATATCCGTAGTGCCTGCGGCACCCTCTATGTCAAGCGGAGCGCTGGGACTGTCGGTCCCGATACCGACACGGTGCTGGAAGTAGTTGCGGCTGCCGTCTGCCCCGGTGAAATACGCTCCGTAGCCGTTCGGGCTGTTGGTGTAGCCCTGGACGGCCTTGGCGGTACCGCTGGTCGCGGCGGCAAATCCGTCTACGCCTATCCCCACGATACTGTCGCTCCGCCCTGAGACGCCCGTGTATCCAAAGCTGGTATTGGTGTTCCTCCCGTAGATGGCCTTAAAAGTATCACCCGTCTCAACGTGCAGTTGGGAGTTGGACGGTGCCGTCGTCCCGATGCCGACGCCGCCGCTCGCAGCGATGAGAAACTGATCCGGACCGGTGGAAGTGCACCGATTCGACGTATCACCGTTTGAATCGCACCAAACGAACGTGCCCTCGTCACCGTCGGCGTCCCCGCTTGCTGCGGCGTCGCGAACTTCAGCGTCCCGCCCGCCAGCAAAACTGTAGTCGCCCCCGGCGGTGTTGCTGCTCCCGCCGGGAACAGTTGAACTGTCGCCGCGAGCAACATTGCTTCCACCGCCACTTACCACAGAATGCAGTCCGTAGGCCCGGTTGATGAAACCGCCGCTGACCGTGGACTCGGCGCCAATTGCCTGATTCGCGTCACCGCCCGAAACAGTCGCCGCGACGCCAGATGCAACGCACAGGTTCCCACCTCCCACGGTGGAGTGCGTGGCGGTCGCATCATTCTGTTGGCCTCCGGCGACAGCGGAGAATTGCCCCGCGGCCGTGTTATTGTAACCTCCCGAAACGGTGGCGAAGGTCGCAGTCAACGGATCGGCGTCGTCGCTGCCGGCTCTGTTGTTTCCCCCGCCGCCGACCGTGCCGTAGTCATCCAAGACGCGATTGCGCGTTGCCGAAAGTCCGGGGTTCGATTCCCCACCGCCTGCGATCGTGCCGTAGGAGGCCTGTACATCGTTGCCGCGGCCGCCGCCGATCGTGCTGTGGGCGCCCGATACGTCGTTCTCCTGCCCGCCACCGATGGACGCATGATCGCCAAAGGTGGTGTTCAAAAATCCACCGGCAATAGTAACGAAGAGGCCGTTTGCGGAGTTGGCGGAACCGCCACCAACGGTTGCTGCGTGACCGGTTGCGGCGTTGCCTTCCCCACCCCCAACCGCGGAGTCGAATCCTGTCGCGTTGTTGTTGAGGCCACCGCCAACGGTGGATCCCTGCCCGCTTGCGATATTAACAGAGCCGCCCCCGACGGTTGCTTCGGCGGAGGTGGCCTTATTGCCCCAACCACCGCCGACGGTGGTGTGCCTGAGGGTCGCTTCGTTCCACTCACCACCACCGACCGTCGCGTATCTGCCCCAAGTCGGGTCAGCGTCGTCGGTACCGGCTTTGTTGCGTCCTCCTCCCCCTACCGTTCCGTAATCATCAAAAACGCGGTTTCCTGTGGCTGGATCGCCGGGGTCTGATCGGCCCCCGCCAGAAATAGTTCCGTAGTCCGCTGAGACTTCATTGCTGCGTCCGCCGCCAACGGTGTCGTAGTCACCTGCCGCCTTGTTGAGCGAACCCCCGGCTACCGTGGCAGCAGCGCCATCCACGATATTGACTGCACCCCCGCCGACGGTGGCCTGCTCGCCAGTTGCATGGTTGTTAGCGCCCCCCCCAACGGTGGAGCTATCACCGGTGGCGTTGTTATTCCCGCCTCCGCCGACTGTGGCACGGAAAGCCGTGGCGTGGTTGAGCTGGCCTCCACCGACCGTCGCGGCGGACGCGGTTGCGTCACTGCCATAGCCTCCCCCAATAGTGCTGTTAAGTCCGCTGGCCTCGTTGATGTACCCCCCGCCGACCGTGGAAGATTCCCCGCTGGCCGTGTTGGACAATCCGCCGCTGACTGTGGCGCGGCGGGCGCTCGTGGGACTCCCATCGTCACTGCCGACCTTGTTGTTGCCTCCGCCTCCTACCGTGCCGTATTCATCAAAAACCCGGTTCCCCGTCGAGGAGGTCCCAGGGCTCGATTCCCCACCGCCGGAGATCGTCGCGTAGTCGGCCGACACGATGTTGCTGATCCCGCCGCCGACCGTGCCGTAGTTCCCGGCTGCAGTGTTGTTCTGACCTCCGGCGACCGTGGCTGCCGTCCCACCTGCTGTGTTGGTGTCTCCGCCACCAATTGTTGAGCGAAGCGCGGTGGCGTCATTGCCAGCGCCGCCGCTCACGGTGGAAATCGATCCGCTGGCGGTGTTGCTGTGTCCACCGCCTACGACGCCGAAGTTTGCCGTGACTGAATTGCCCGAACCCGGGATCCCCCCGCCGGAAATGGTCCCACCGGCCACGCTGGCCCCGACGTTGTTGTCGTGGTGACCGCCGATGACGTTGGGACTGTCAGGAAATGCGACAGCACCGCTCGGCGTGTTGCGAAGTGCCGGCAAGGCCAGCGCATAAGGCGCTGGGGTCAGCTCCTGACGTGGGTCCAATGGCGTGTAGCCCGGTGCACACGTCGACGGGCAGCAGACTTGGATCTGCAAATACCTCGGCGATCCCTCGAACTGGTCATCGCCGAAGTCCAACTGCTCGGTGAAGCGCCCGTCGGTGACGGTAACCGTCGGCGTCAGCGTCGGGCCGATCTGCGTACCGGCTACGGCCGCGTCCCACAAGGTGAACTCGAAATCGCAGTCCACCGGCGTTGGTGAGCCAGCCGGCGATCCGTTGTCGAGTAGCTCACCCTGATAGGTAAACGCTGTCCCGACATCGTCACCACTTGCCAGTGGGCTGCCCACGAGCAGCGCGAGCCCGACGAGCGTCGGCGTCGCCCATCGGAGGAGGGCGCGTGCGTCGGTGATCGTCCATAATTCGTGCTTGTGCAACGTCATCTCGATTTTCCTCATTGAAATGTCTCGTGATCCAAACGGCGCGTGCATCGCATACTCCCGTTTCGCGTTCTTGATTCTGAGATTCTCGCTAGCTGCGATTCTCCGGGGGTCTAGGTCGAGTGGTCGGCGGAGGTCGTTCAGGATGCGTGCACTGGATCCTGGACATGCAGAAGCAGCCGTGCCGAAACCGTCGTCCGCCCGCGGGGGCCAGCAGAACCAATATAGCACAAAGCCGGGGGCGCGAGTCAACAAGGAAACCTAGTGCATATGTAAGTTGTTTATCCAAAACGGACAGACGCGACGTGCGGTGGCGGATAATCAGGGCAAACCCGTACACTCGGCGCCGCCGAATGTGGGTTTGCTGGCTGGGTGGCGGTCCAAGTCCAGCTTTCAGATGGCTGGGTGGACCTGGGGAATTGCTCCCGTAGGTGTTAACTTAACAGAAGACAGGCGTCGGGGCAGCGGGCGTACTGGGCTGCATGGATTGTGAGACGAGGTTCCAAGGATTCGACGACTGGCAGGTCGTGTGTCGGTTCCTGCCGGCGGGTCGGGAGGAAACGGCCCGAGAGCGCCTGTGTTTCGCTAACTCTACGGCTGCGAAGGGTTACTTCGTCATGTCTTACGCGGTGACGCCGAGGGGCGCAGTGAAGACGAACCCGTCGAGCCTGACCTTGGCGTTCACTTTGATGTCGCTGAGGGTCATCGTCGTCATCGGCTTGTCGTCGGCGCTTGGCACACCCTCTTACTCATCACGCCGCTTTCTTCCCGACAGTGGATGACTGTGGCAATGCCGCGAGTGACCTGATTGTGTCGCGTCGCGACACTCTCAAACGCGCCGGCGACTCAACTTGATCCCTCGCAACACCCGCGCACCACAGCTTCGTGGTAAACGCCCTTTGCCCCGTTGGCCACCGTGGGCATTCCGAGATAGTGTAGCGCCTGGAAGATGACGGTGTCTTCTGTGGGAACGTCCCACCTCTGAAGAGAGGACCGGCCGATCGGGTAGGAATAATGGCGAACGCGCTGACGGTGTCTTTGTTGACCGCGCGGGGGATGGGCGCGATGGCGGTGGTTCGTCTTGTCGGAGACGACGCAGTCGGCGTGCTGCGATCTCTGTTCGTACCGAAGTCGGGCGTGTGGCCCGAAGTCGTTGAGCGCGATCGGCTGATGTATGGGCGCTTTGTCGCGCCTTCGGAGGACGGAGAACTCGCAGCGGGCGAGACGATCGACGACGGGATCGTTGTCGTTCGGGACGATCCGCGCGGCGGACATGTCGTTGACCTAACCGTCCACGGAGGCGTGTGCGTCGTTCAGCGATTGTGTTTGCTCCTTCAACAAGCCGGTGCGAAGTTGGACGCGCATCCCGCGGATGTCCGCGCCGACTCCTCGGAACTTGATGTCGCGGTCAGCGCAGCGCTCGCGCGATCCAAGACGCGGCGGGCCGTGCGGTTCGTTGCACAGCAGCGCATCGCATTGCCCAGCGCATTGGAACGAATCGCGTGCGTGTACGAACGCGACATCGATAAAGGACACGATGAACTGGCTAAGTTGATTCATCGTTCGCATTGCGGGCGGTACTTGATCGACGGTGCCCGCGTCGTCTTCTGCGGACCGACGAACGCTGGGAAGTCAACGCTGATCAATCGCCTGTTCGGCCGTGCTCAGAGCTTGGTGTCCGCGCGGGCGGGTACGACGCGCGACTGGGTGGACGCGGAAGTCGCGGTAGACGGCATCCCCCTCCGCGTGATCGACACAGCCGGCTGGCGCCCGAACGCAGATCCGCTTGAGCGCAAGGCCATCGCCAGTGGGTTGGAGCAATTGCGCACGGCCGACATCCAAGTCGTCGTCGTTGATGGTTCCGATGTGTTTGCGGATTCGTTCTTCGATCGCGTGGGTGCCCTTCTCGATCCGAAGCGTTCGGTCATCGCAATGAACAAGGCCGATATCGAGCCCGTGTGGCAGCGTGCGCGATTGGACGCATCGGGGCGTCCAGTGTCAACATCAGGCCACTCGGGCGAAGGAACGGAGGCTCTGCTGGCGTCGCTGAGCGGAATTCTATCAATTGTGGACGGGCAAGACGCGGGGGCAGTTCTGCTGGGCGAGGGGCAGATATCGAGAATGTCACGGGCTCTATCGGACCCGTCCGGGAGGGATTCAGCCCTGCGCCTGCGCCGAGAAATAGCCCCGAAATTCTCCGCGAAATCGACGATCTAGTGAGCGTATAATGGTGAAGAAACGCAGATCGTTCGATGGATATGGAGAGGCTTTGCGATTTGCCGGTTGATGCAGTCCGGCGACACCCGTAAGGTGTCGCGTATCGGCGGGATCGATTCTTCGCGATCTTGGCCGAGGCGATGGTCGTATCGGTGAGCAGCTTGAGCAAAAACAATGGCAGGTGAAGACGAGTCACAATTCGGCCGCAAGCTCCTGGACAGTCGGTTCATCACTCCCGAGGAGTTAACGCGCTGTCGCGAGCAGCAGAAGGAGCTCAGTAAAAACGGAGAGCAGGTCACCCTGCAGGACGTCTTGATGAGCGAGGGCTTCGTCACGCGCTCGCAGATCGACCGCATCGACCAATCCATGGACGACGATTCGATGTGCCGCCCCGCACAGCAGATTCCGGGTTTTCAGATCATGAGTAAGCTGGGCCAAGGGGCCATGGCCACTGTGTACAAGGCGCGGCAGCTCAGTCTGGATCGGATCGTGGCCATCAAGGTGCTGCCGCGTCGATTAAGCGAGAATCAGGAGTTCGTCGATCGCTTCTACCGTGAAGGCCGTGCGGCTGCGCGATTGAACCACCCAAACATCGTACAGGCAATTGATGTCGGCGAGTCGGGTGGTTACCACTACTTCGTCATGGAGTACATCTCGGGCAAGACCGTGTACGACGAATTGCAAGAGGTGAAGGTGATGAACGAACACGACGCGGTCACGGTGACTCTTCAGACCGCCCGCGCCCTTGAGCATGCGCACGCTCGCGGCTTCATTCACCGAGACGTCAAGCCGAAGAACGTCATGATCAACGAGGAGCAAGAGGTTAAGCTGGCTGACATGGGCTTGGCGCGCGAGATCAGCGATTACAAGACCGCGCAGTCTGAAGCGGGCCGAGCGTATGGCACGCCGTACTACATCAGCCCGGAGCAGATCCGCGGCGAGATCAACATTGACTTCCGGGCGGATATTTACTCGCTCGGCGCGACCTTTTACCACATGGTCACGGGCAAAGTCCCGTTCGAGGGGGCAACGCCGTCGGCGGTCATGCACAAGCACCTCAAGGAAGAGCTCGTGCCGCCGGATCACATGAACACCGATTTGTCCGCCGGCGTTGCGGAAGTGATCGAGGCCATGCTGGCCAAAAAACGCGATGATCGCTACGCGTCCACGAAGGACATGATCACCGATTTGGAATCGCTACTGGAGGGCGGCCCTCCGTTTCAGGCGCGAAAGAAACTCGACCCGAACGTGCTTGAGAACATCGCGTCGAGCGGCGTGACGGTTTCGACGGCGACGGCTGAGGATCTCGACCCCAGCGTTCGCCCGGAGGACCAAGTCCGGCGCCTCACCATTCTCGTGCTGTCGATCCTGCTCGCGCTGTCTGTTCTCGCCAACTTGGCGTTCTTCGTCCTGGCCGAGTAGACGCTAGGGATTTGGCGCCAGAACCTTTCCGTGATCCTTGACGCGCGCTCGCCAGTTTTCCGTCGTTCCCCAGTCATCCAATTCCGGGAACTCGATGTCGTAGAGCACGGTGTGCTCGACGATCGTCTCGCCGAACGGCAGGTAGTGGTGGAACATGTACGAGATTGGATCGCCGATCTGGCGCCATTCACCGTCATCATCTTCTTGGACGTACCAGAATTCGACGTAGACGGTGTCGGTGTACCAGCCGTGGGCCTCGCTGAGGGTGAAGTAGATGTTGGTCTGCGGGCCCTCGCGACGGATCTCAACTTCGACGTTGTACTCCGGCGGCGAATCGGGCTCGACGCCTGTCGCGTTGGGGTCGATATACGGGGGGGTTTTGTCTGGTTCATCGGGTGGGACGTAACTGTTGACCTTGCTATTGTTGTACAGGATGAACCCGACCAGACCCAAAGCGATTAAGACTGCAACAATGCGTGTGGCCATATTTCTGGTCCTCTTTAGATACAGAATCATGAGGCGTTCCAGCGTCGTCCTGTCATCACCTCGACTCCGGGCATCTTCGCCTGTGCGCTCGCATATGTCCAACCTCGGCGGCGTATCCCCAAAATGTCTACGCACGGGGCGGGCCTATTGTTCGGCGGCCGTCTGTTGGGGCAGACGGCGGCGCGGCGGAAACAGAAGGAAGGCAGCCACCATTACCGCGGCGCAGAGCGCCATGAGGGTCGCCCTGACGGCTGGATCGCGGTACAGCTCCAGCCGATTGCCAGCGGGCATCCAGTCGAGGAGCCCGGCGACAATGGGTGGGGGTTTGACGTTGGGCATCGGTTTGTGTTGGACCTGGGTGTATTCGTTCGGGCCGGCGTTGATTGGGACGGTTGTCTCAGCCGGGTCGGTGTAGGCCAGCTCGCGGCGGGCGATGCGGGCGATGACCATGGGGTCTTGGCGGAGGGCGGCCGCGTGTCGGCGTTGTCGGGCTACGTCGGCCTCCATTTGGTCGACGACGCGAGCTTCGAGCTCGCCGGCGGTGAGCATTGCGCGGTGATCCTGCAAGACGGGGACGAGTATGCAAGGGGCGAACACCGCTGACGCGAGCAGCGTGAGGATCCAGAACATGAGCGGGGACGAGGCGGGTCGCGCTGCGGGGTCCTGAGTTGGCGCCGCTGTTTCGAATTCACTCGGGGGTTGTGTTGGATCGTCCTTGATCACTCTGTTGACTCCGGATCCGCGCGGGATGAATCCCGCGGCTCG
>JAJDDU010000248.1 GCA_029260155.1 Phycisphaerae bacterium
ACGCCGAGAATCTGCGCGAAGCGCGTCGATGCATACAATGGATGAAGGTCGTGGCCTACCGCTTTGATCGGCCCAGGACACGCGTCGCGAATGGCATCAACCGTGTGGCGGAATTCAAGGTAATCGCCGGCCACGGAAAGATCGGCATGGGAGCGGCTCAGCCATCCGGCGCCCTCGTGCAAAAGGCACACCGTGTTCTTCAACTCGCCGCCGACTGCCAGCGTGTGTGTGGCCGCAGCCGGCATGACACGCACACGCTTTTCGAAGATACTGTCGAAGCTTCCGGGAGTGGATTCACCGGCGGCGGGCGTAAGCGGTGACAATGGTGATCGCTGACCCGACATGCGTCCAAACCCGTGTTTTGCGCGGTACGCCGCCCTACCAGGGACTTCCAATCCGCCCGGCGCGGGCGGGGCAGGTCGCCATCCGCGACGCCCAATCAACCAGTTTAGCATGAATCGTAGTGGTTTGGAACGCTGAATCGTCGGATTCTCGCCGCATGCAGCGTGTTTACTTGTGCGACGATTTTGGTTGTATGAGTCAGTGGCTTAATATATAAGGGGATATATGGATTAGGGGCACCCGTGTCTCGCTTGGCGGAGATGTCTACTCGGTAGCCTCGACACACCAGTACGGGAGATGACCATGCCGATTCACCATAGGTTTACCAAGGATGATCTTCGCATCGCCGGCGTGCTGGCAGCGATGGTCTTGGTGGCTGCGATTCCGTTGTGCGTATCCGCGGCGGATCGGGTCGTGATCTGTGAAGAGTTTACTTCTGTCACGTGACCGTATTGCCCGCGCGCGGGTTCCGCGCTCAATCTCCTAATGGACAACTATCCGGGTTCGTTCACGTTCGTTCAGATTCACCTCGGCGACGCTTACGCGATCTCCTGGTCGGGACCGAGAGCGGCGTTCTACCATGTCGACGGTACGCCGACGGCGTGGTTCGATGCGGCCATTCCGCGCGTCGGCGCATCGTCGAGTGATGCAGCGCAGTACAACCTCTACCGTTCGTCATATCTGTCGCGCATGGGCGTATCGACGGACGTCACGATGGAGCTAACCGGCGACCCAATCGACGCAGACACCTACAACATTAAGGCGGAAGTCTGCATCGAGGAGGGCGGAGTCGGCAAGACGATGCGCGTCCACGTTGTGCAGGTCCTAGACTACTGGCCCCCTTCGCCGAGCTACAGTCGCAACGGTTTGAAGCAGGCGGCCAACTCCGAAGATGTCACGTTGGCGGCCGGCGAATGCGCGGTCGTCGAGGGAGTGTTTTCGTTCGACAGCACGAGTATGGCCAACGAAGAGAACATAAAGATGATCGCCTGGGCCCAGCAGCCGTTCGGCTCCGCGCCGGCGGAGGCATTCCAAAGCGCGTGGATGGGCTGGCCGTTCCCCCTGTCGCTTCATCCGGGCGATCTTGACGAGGACGGAGACGTCGATGTTGTTGATTTCGATGGTGTCATGACGTGTTCGGGCGGCCCGGGCGAGACGACGCCGCCGTCCGGGTGCACTGAGGAGGCCTTCGAGGCGGCGGACTTCGATCATGACGGCGACGTGGACTTTGCCGACGTCGCGGAATTCCAAGTCGCGTTCAGCGGTCCCTGCGGTCTCGATATCACGCAGCATCCGTTGATGGCCACGGCCTGCGTTGGGAGCTCGGCTGTTTTCGAGGTGGCCGTTGAGGGGCATGTCACGCACTACCAGTGGCAGCACGACGGCGCCGACATCCCCGGTGCCAACGGTCCGATACTGGACATCGCATCCGTGGCATCGGCGTCGGCGGGCAGCTACTCGGTTCTGGTGAGCGACCCGTGTCAGACGATCGAGTCCGATGCAGCCCAGCTCATGGTGTTCGCGAACGCGCCGGGCATTACGAACGACCCGGCCAGCGGTGACTACTGCTCTGGCGATGCGATCTTCATGATCGTGATGACCAGCAACGCGGAGGACTTTCAGTGGTACAAGGACGGCGAGCCAATCGCGGGGGCCAGTAGCGCGTTCTTCGCGGTGGCCAACGCACAGCCGAGCGACTCGGGAATCTACCACGTGGAGGCGACGAATCCGTGCGGGTCGACGTCCTCCGGAGACGCCGTCGTTACGGTCATTGACTGCGCCGCCCCGTAGGCAACGCGGCCAGTCCCAAGCCAAAGACGTTCAACCACGCCCCGCTTTTCGATGCAAATCGAGAAGCGGGGCGTGCCACGCATCGGGTGGACGCATCCGACTGCTCAGCCGGTGAAGTTCAGCGTGAACCGGGAGAAGTCGAGCAGATCAACATCGCCGTCGTCATCGAGGTCGGAAGCGTCGAACGCCTGCTGATCGCAGTCGGGTTGCGGGTCGTTTCCCGCGGGACCGGCTACGCAAGGGCCGAACATGCCGTAGTCGAAAAGGTCGACATCCCCGTCTTCGTCCAGGTCGCCCGGCGTGATGTAATCCGTCACGCGCAGGTAGAAGTGCTCCTCGGCGTAGTACAGATCGCTCGTTTCGGCGAGCTTGCCAGCCAGCGCAAAGACCAAGTCGTAGTAATCGTTGGGTGTTGACGCGTCCACACCGATCTCGAACGTAAACGTGGAAGGCCCCGTCTCCCAAGCATGGCGGTATGCGGGGTCGGTGAAATGGTCGCCCGGGTCACGCCACTGCACCCAACTGCAATCACCAGTATAGGTAAGGTGCCCACCGTTCTCGACCCCGGCAAAGCCGAAGCGCTTCAACGCGACAGCGTACGTGTCGCCATCCGCTAGGCCGGTGATTTGCGCCGAGAGCGTTACGCTCGTTCCACGTACGACGCGGAAGACGTTCAACGTTCCGCGGTCAGTGGCGCCGGTCACGGTTTCGTCAGGATCGGCGATGGTGTCGAAATCGAACGTAAACAGCGCGTCGGATGTCAGCACGTCGTGGCAGCTTAGGCAGTTGCTTCCCCACGGTGGCGCGGCCTCACCGGTTGACGGGACAACGAGTGCCCCCACGAGCAGGCCGATTCCGATGGAAAGACGATTCATGCTACTACTCCATCTCCATCAGGACTAAGGCGATGATTTTCGGCAGAATACGCGCGATGTCCGGCGACAATTCCAAGCCACTGCGCAGATCGTGCGGTGCAACGCCGATTACGACGACCTCCTCGGGCTCGACACCCAGGTGCCGAGCGGCAGTCAGAGCTTCCGTGAATCCGACCTCGTGCATCGAGACGTTGGGACAGGCAGACGGAGCGAGGTCTTCCGATCCCAAGCGAACCACCGTGCCGGGTTCGTACGCTCCGTCGATCGCGTCGACGACGATTACCCTGCGGCGGTCGGCCAGCACGTCGAGCAGATCGAGACCGGCGGTGGCGCCATCGAAAAGCTCCACATGCGGCGGCAGGGCCAGATGGTCCATGGCTTCTATGACGCGAACGCCGACACCCTCGTCACGGAGCAGAATGTTGCCCAACCCAAGCACGAGTGTCGGGCACCGTTCCGTTTGTGCGGCGCCAAGTTGTTCCGTCTGCAAGTGCATGCGATCGTCCAGCTCGTCTCAGGCAATGCCGGGTTGTATCAGCACCTTCGTCCCGCGCGCGCGGTCGTCCGGTCTTGCCAAATGCACTCCGCAAGCCAGGCAGGGATCGAACGAGTGCACAACGCGCAGCACCTCGATGGGCTGCTCCAGATCCGCAACGGGTGTGCCAATCAGGGCGGCTTCGGTCGGTCCCAACTGATCGAGGTCATCGCGCGGCGAGGTGTTCCACGCAGTTGGCGTCACGACCTGATACCGGGAGATCGTGCCGTCGGTGATTTCCATCCAATGTCCGAGGGCGCCGCGCGGCGCTTCGGTAAGGCCCACGCCGGTCGCAGTTTGCGGCAGTGAGGGCTCCGCGTAGCCCGAAGCGCCGACCTCCAATTCGTCGAGCCAACCGTCCATCGCGTCGGCGATCACCTTGGTTTCCAACGCTCGCGCCGCGAGCCGATCGAGCACGGAGATGCCGTTGGTGTAGTCACCGTTTATCCACATCCGGGCCAGTGGTCCCAACTCGTGAACCTGGTCGCCGTACCGCGGCGCTTTGCACCAGGAATAGGCACTCGGTTTGTCCGGGTCCGGGTCGGTAACGCCGTCCGCAGGGTTCAGCGTGCCGGTGGCCTCGGTGTACCAGGAATACTTAACGTGCTCGTTGATCTCGGCGAGGTTCATTTGACCGGTCGTGCCGTCGGTGTACCGCCCAGGTGCAAACAGCTTGTTGTTGCCGCTCGCGTCCAGATCAAAAGCCCCGTATGCGAGGAGGTTGCCGCAGCCTGTACCGATCTCGTAGTATTCCGGGAACAATCCTGCAACCGCCAGCACATCGGGGACGTAAACGTTGTCGACGAACGCGCGTGCCTCGTCTAGGAGGCTGCGGAAACTTGCGATCTTCTCCGCCGAAACAACTTCAGTGCAACCACCGGCCACGAACGACGAAACGCACGGCAGCTTCCCGCCGAAAAGAGCGCCCATTTGATGCGTCTTTCGTCGCATTTCCAACGCTGCGACGTAGTGACCCACAAGCGTCTGGGCCAGCGTTCCACCCACCATGTCCGGCGTGACGTAGCGCGGTGCCCACGGTGCGATGTCGAGGATTCCGGTGGTGTCGATGTAGTCCAGGGCGGTCAGATGGTAGAAGTGCAGGATGTGTGACTGAACGAAGTTGGCACCGAGCACGAGGTTCCGCATCAGGCGACCGTTCTCCGGCACGGTGACTCCGAATGCATCGTCCAGATTCCGGCACGAGGCCATCGCGTGAGACACCGGGCAGACACCGCAAATGCGCTGCGATAGCATGGCCGCGTCGCGCGGATCGCGCCCCTGAAGGATGATCTCGAACCCGCGGAACATGGTCCCGGAACTCTTGGCGTCGATGACCTGTTGCTCGCCCTTGACGGTATCGACGGTCACCTCGATTTCGAGGTGCCCTTCGATACGCGTGACGGGATCGAGTTTGATTGTTGTTGGCATGACGGCGACTCTCAGTCGGGTGTTGTCAGATTTCGACTCTCGGTTATCAGCTTTCCTGCACCGGCGGTGGTAGCTCCACGAAGAACGGCGACATGCCGTCCGGGTAACTCGGCTCGACGCAACCGAGACACGGGCTCTGCGATTCGATGCACCAATTCACGCCGTACTCTCCGGGTCCGCTGCTGTTCCACTTGCGGACGTAACAGTCCGCGTGGGTGTGTTTGCCCTTGCAGCCCAAACGCTCCATGCAGCCCTCTTCGCCGAGCTTGGTCGCGAAGACCGTCTCGCCGCAAACGAGACCGCGCTTGAAGCAGTTGTGGTGGATTTGCTTTCCGAAGAACTGGAGCGGACGCCGGTGTTCGTCCAGCGGCGGCACGTGCCCATTGGTCAGCAAGTATGCTACGGTTCCGACGATCCAATCGGGATGACACGGGCATCCGGGCACGTTGATCAGGCGCGGGTCGCTGCCGAGCACCTCGCCGACGCCCTTTGCATTCGTCGGATTAGGAGCAGCCGCCGTGCAGCCCCCAAACGTCGCACACGCCCCGACCGCCATGATGAAGCCGGCGTTTTCAGCGAAGCTCATGACACCGTCGTACATCGACATCCCCGGCCAAAGCCGGCAATACCGGCCCTCCGCGCCCGTCGGAATCGCACCCTCGATCACCAGTACGTACCCCGGAACGACGGACGCAGCCTCCGCGGCCGAGACGGCCAAGTCGCCCGCCGAGGCCATCACGGTGTTGTGGAAATCGAGTTCGATCGTGTTTAGCAGCAACTCGTCGAAGCTCGCGTAGTGAATTGTATTAAGTAGCGAGACCGTGCATCCGTCACAGCCCTGCCCCTGAAGCCAGATGACGCGCGGTCCGTTGCTTTCGAGCAGCGTGTCCCGCAACCCCGCGAGGGCGGCGGGCGCCATTTTTCCCGACGCCGCTGCTGCGGCCGCTGCCTTTAGAAAATCACGTCGGCTGATTCTCATCGGGGCACCTCCGTTTCGAATGTGAACGCGGGAAGCTCCAGCGCACGCGCTTCGGACGCGGCCGAAGGGTCCGGCGGCAGCCAGTATGGCAGGTTGAAGAAGGACTCCGCCTCGCGCAGCAGCGCACGCGTGTATGCGGCGTTGTGCGTACCGAACGATCGGTCCGCGCCGACGAAACTATGATTGAAGAGCGCCACGTTGTAACGATCCCGGAGCACCGGCGGCAGGAACGTCGGGTCCACGAACAGCGGATCATCGGGATCGAAGTAGTGCCCCACCCGCTCCAGTCGCGCGACGACCTCCTCGTGCGTCGTCTCGACCAGGAGCGTCGCTACCTCCTCGGAGTGGCACGGCGCGCATCCGCGCATGTTCGCCGTAAAGGTATGGCCGCTGTTGACCGGTTGGTCCGGACCGCCGTACGGTTCGCGGTGAACGTGGCAGGTGATGCACTCGTCGCCAATGCCCCACCAATGCTCGGTGTGCGGTCCAGTGAGGCGCGCGCCGTCCAAGCTGAAACCGCCCGTCCCGTGCAGGATCTCCGCCTGCGGTTGGTCCGGCATATCGGTCGCCAACGCTTCGCCGGTGGTGTGGCAGTCCGCGCAAAGCAGATGCGGCGCGGTGCGCAGTTGGCTTACGAATGCGCTTCCGTGCGGTCTGTGACACGCGACGCACTCGATGTTGAAGAAGACGTCGTATGGCCCCGGCTTGTTGTCAACCGGTGCGAGCCGGTAATCGGTCGAGTGGCATTC
>JAJDDU010000249.1 GCA_029260155.1 Phycisphaerae bacterium
GGATCGTCCCGCGACTGGGCTGCCAAGGGAACCATGCTCCTCGGAGTCCGCGCGGTCCTAGCTGCCTCCTACGAGCGTATCCACCGCAGCAACCTCGTCGGAATGGGCGTGCTACCCCTACAGTTCAAAGACGGCGCAACCCGCCAATCACTCAAACTCACCGGCTTGGAGTCATTCGACATCGACATCGACGACACGCTCCAGCCCCGCCAAGACGTAAGCGTCGTCGCAACCGCCCCGGACGGAACCAAGACGCCGTTCACCATGACAGCCCGCATCGACACCCCCATCGAGGTCCACTACTACCGACACGGCGGAATCCTCCACATGGTCCTCCGCAACCTCGCAACAACGTGATCATTCCGAGCGAGCACCCACAATCAGAGCCCACGGATTGCAATCCGTGGGTGGGTGGCCCAGGTCCTTTGGACCTGGGGTCGCGATTCCCAGAGAGTGCACCGTGCTTCGCCGCAGGCGAACGGCGGAGGCCAGACTGTCACCCCCGCAATCCGCAAGTCCAACCAAAATATCTACGGAGCACGTTTCGTCTTTCTCGCATTCTTCGGATCAGACGCAGGCTTCCCGAACGCTTTCAATCCCAGATACCAAAACCGCGCCGTCGCCGGGGCCTCGCCGTCTTGGACGCAGATCTTCTGAAACAGCTTGTCGGATTTGTCTTTGTACTTCGTGCGTGAGAGCTTCTTCTTCCTCATCAACTGATAGAGCGCATCATGCACCAAAGACGCCCTCAGATTCGTACGCGAATCAAAAACCGGCCCAGACGGTCCGTCCCACGCATAGCCGTTCTTGACGACCAGATTGCCCTTCTTGTCGAGCGCAATGAACTTCTGATCAATGTCACCCGTTGGCTTGATTGACGTCTTCAAATGGTAGTCGTCAGCCAGTTGATACTTGTAGCCCGATCGGTACTTGATGTGGCCCTTTGTCATTTCATCGCTCCTTGATTGACTTGCCAGAACGCTGAACCCAATCAGAGCCCTAAGCGCAAGCGCCGATACCCGGCGCTTGCGCTTAGGGCTCTGAACAATTCAACCGCCGGGGGCAGGCGCCGACGCGCTACCGGTTGATGTTGTTCCCGTAAATGATGTACACGTCTCCCTGATCTGGCTGACGCCCCGTCTCCGGGAAAGTGCCGCCGCCTTGCGGGAACTGCGGGTCGACCAGGTCAGCCCGCGAAACGCCGATGGCTACATCCGCAAAGCCGTCGTTGTTGATGGCCCCGAGGAACCCAACGTGGTCGGTCGGAGCTTCGTTAGGACCGCCCGACTCGTAGGGTGACAGAAAGACGATACCCGGGATACGCTCGCCGATCTCAGACAGCTCGATCGGAGCTTCCTGCTCTTGCAAATGCGGACCGCCGAAGACCAGATAAGTCACACCCAATCGCTCGCGGCCATTGGCGTCGATGCGGCGTTCGCCGGGGGCTGAGATGATGATGTCACCGAAACCGTCCTTGTCGAAGTCGCCGGCGGAACTGATATCGAACCCAGCACGATCGCCCGCGTTGGTTCCGTAGAACACGACACCGGCCAACTCATCCGTGCCGACCTGGCTGATGGTCCGGTCGCCCTGGCGGTTCACGCCGCCGAAGATGATCCCGACATAGCCATTGTCGACGGGGCAGCACGCAATGCCTTCACCTCCGACGAGACAATCGAAAACCGCGCGATCAGCGCCGTCGACCTCGCGGTCATTGTTGAAATCGTAGACCTTGCAATCGTCGTCTAAGAAGACCTCGTCCTCCCGTGTACTGGTGCGGCAGGCGTTGAACAATGCAGAGTCCAATCCAATGCTCGAAGACAGCGCCGCGCAATCCGGTGGCGGTAGAATGAAATCGGCGGTCGGCGAAGAAAACATGATGTCGTCGATTCGGTCGCCATTGACGTCGATCAGCGGCTCTTGTTTCCAGCCGATCTGATCGCCAGGCAACTCACCGCGAACGCGAAGCATCGGCGGCCGCCGGAAAGGATCGTCGGCGAGCTCCAGGCGGATATCCCCCGTCGGCGTGCGCAGATACACGATGTACATCGCGCCTGAGTCGACGAGATTACCCGTTCGATCGTTGAGTGGTGCTCCGCACAGCAGATCCGGCACCGAATCCCGGTTGAAGTCGCCAGCCGACCGCGCACCGCCGAGAAAGTCGTGGATGTCCTCCGCAAAAACGCCAAAAAACAACGCCGGACCATCCGTTCCACAGCGCCGCACGGGGTTGCGCGGATCGCACCGCCCAGAGTCCTGACACGCGCGGCCCGACTGGTCCTGTGGAAAGGGAATGACGGAACTCCCGTCCTCCCCAGGCCTGTCACGCCAAGCAGCGTCATCGTAGTCGGCCCCGGGAAACACTGTGATGCTGCCGGTGTAGTCTCGCGCCTGGGAGTGTGTCGCGTTGACACCGAAGTTTGCTCTATTCGTCTCTAGGTCCAATTCGTTTTGGGGTGCTGAGATAACGATCTCGGGCGTGCCGTTCAGGTCGAGATCATCGATAAACGACACGTGCTGTCCCCACAGCCCGTTGAGCGGTGGCTGCTCCTGCAGAAGGTGATCGTGAAAATCGTACCAGCCGGCCTGGAGTCTGGCCCCCGCGATATGGCCTTCCTCATCGTCTTCGCACTCAGCGTCAATTAAGCTGTCAAGTGCAGTCGCTCTCGCCCGCTGTCCAATGAGCTCGATGGCAACCGTCGTGCTGTCGAGACGATCAGGATTGACGATACCCGAGTTGTCACGGTTACGGCTGTGCAGTACCGACACAAACCCGCATGCTTCGCTCTTGTTTTCGTTGCGACCTCTATCACCGTCAACATCCCCCAAATCGGAGTAGTTGTTAGGCAGCAGGTCCGGGTAACATCCAAGTGGACCACCCACGACTTCGCGGTTGTAGTTGAGGGCGAGACTCGGTCGCCGGCGCGTGTCCTCGAACTCGCTCGACCCAAGACGTGCATTGTCGTCGGCGTCTTCTTCCTCCACGTCGTTGGGAACAATGATAAACCGCAGCTCGTTGTCCAAAACGTCACCGATCAGCAACCGCTGCATCAACTCGTCGACGTTCACGGTTATTACATCGCCGACATCTCCAGCGTCGATATTCCCAAGCCCTTCGTCATCCGTGATGTCGTAGTCAACTCCGGGTAGAGGCCCCCCGCCCCCGATGAGGCCAAAGTTGTTGAACGTGACCGTGCCCGCACTGAAGTCGGTGAAGAGCTCGTGGATGGTGGCACCGCCGCCGGAGTTCAGCACGGTGAACCTGATCTCGCCCCCGGCGCCCGCGATACGGTCCGACGTGTCGCCCGCCGGAAAGGTCTCCAAGATGTCCTTGAACTTGATCAGAGTATACGTCGTATCGTTCCCGGCGCGGTTCACCCACTCTAGATCGGCGGCGCGAAAATTCCGATCCGGGTCCGCACTGGATATGATCGCGTCCTCCACTCCGAAGTACCCCTGCACCGGCTCAGCCGCGTCTTCGATGTCGACTTCCAGGCCATCAGTGCCCTGTCTCAGCGTGATGTTGACGCCAACAGTTTCGTCGCCCGCCGGCGGATCATCGTCCGGGTCATCGTCTCGTGACTGGTAAACGCCATCCACGTGCGCCATCCCAATGAGAATCTCGGGCCGCCCATCGCCGTCAAGATCGGGTATGGCCGAGACGTCCGTAATGCCATCCGTTCGAGGATTGTCATACGACTTCAGATCGAGGCCGCCGTCCGGCTCCTGCACCGAGCACTCCTCATTGAAGCAGCGCGTCGGAGGACCTTCGAGGATGGCGCCAGAAATCGTCCGCGCCGTGCTATTCACGTTTATCTCGCCACCGAAACGCACATTGTCCAGACCGTAAATCAGATACGCTTCGCCGATGTTGCCGAAGTTCCGCGGGTTGCCGAACTGGGCCACAAGCACAAAATCATCAATGCCGTCCTGATCGAAGTCCGTGATATTGGTCATGCGCGTCCCAAGACGCGACCCTGGGTTGAATCCCCGGAACAACGCCCCGCTAATCGTCTTGCCGACCTGAGCAAGATCGACCGAACCGGTCGCGGAACGCACCACGTTAATCGTGCCGGCCGCATACGAATGCACTGCGTTGTTCGACCCGTCGGTAATGGTGGCCCGGATGTGGTAAGGCTGGCCATCCTCACGGATGGGGATGCTCTCCAAATCGATGGTCACCAGGAACGGGATCGGCAGATTGTCGCCCTCCGTCACATCAAGCGGATCGGCGATCGGAATAATCTGGCTTGGCTCCGGGCGAACCACGTTGTCGTTCAGCGGATCGTCATCCAAATCGAGAACGAGGTAGATCGTCGCCGTGCTGTCGGGATCAAACGGACCAGCCGCAGGATTTAGGAGCGGGGCCAACGCGGTCGGCTGCACAGTGATCGTCAACACATCATCCTGCGACACCGCCCGGTTGAACACCGGATCAACGACGAAGATCTGCGGCGGACGATTGACCGTTGCCGTCGTGCCCTCCTCAACAATCTGGATGATTACCTCGCCCAGCCCGCTCGTGCGGTTGAACGCCACAACCGACTGCAAACGGTTCAGAGTGTCATCGATCGTTCCGCGGAGCGTATAACTACCCAACGGAATCAGCGCGGTGGAGGCCGTGAAACGGTCCCCGATCCCGTCATTGTTCTCCTCAATACCATTCACCAGGGCGATGGCGAAGCTCGGATCATCCACGCTCACCAGGCTGAACGAGATCAACGCATTCGAGTCCCGGTCAGCGTCAAGCCACTCAATACGCAGCCCCTCACCCTGGTTCAGCGAAAAACTCTCGTCCGGCTGAACGATATTCAACTCCGGAACTTCGCTATCGATCACACCGACGCCTTCGATGAAGACCGGCATCCCAACGCCGCCCTCACAGCCCATGCCGACCAGCGCGCCCGCACAGATCAACACCAGAACCGCCACCGTGGGCCGGCCAAACTTACCGTCTCGAACGAAACGCATCGATCGGTCTCCGATCATCATGAATGGACCTCTATCATCCCGGACATCGCCCAACGCGGCGCGCCGCCGCACCTATCGATCACCCTGAGAACGTCACCGCCCGTGCAGTAACGCCCACGGCAAACATCTCACACGCCGGCACGCACCCACGCGGCGTAATCCTAGACTCACACCGATTGTCCGGTCAAGGTCTCGTCACGCGACAGTTGATTTCTAAATGAACCGTAAGCCTCTATGCCGCAACGACATGCGCCGTTCCACCCGACCCAGAAAGCACTGCGGAATTCCAATCGTGCAGCCGTCCCGCCCACCCGCGGTCAAGACCGACCCACCAAACTTCCGCAGCGACGCGACGTTCGCCCGACGCAAGAATCAGCCGATCCGCCCGACCCCCACGCCCCAGCGAATCCTCCATATCGTAACGATACGCCTTCTCAACAGCGCTGAGAAGAGCGAACTCCGTCACCGAATACGCTGGGTGCAACTGGCGGCTTGTCCGCCAGTAATCGGCACATCCAGGCCGTTACACTTGGAGTAAACCTGCTCCAGCGGCGCCCAGCGGGGGAGCGATCCGCTCTGACTGTCGGTCAGGGTCGTACCGGAATTCGCCGCCCCGCCCAGACCTGAGTGGCACTGCCAACACCCTGCACCAACTGCCGAAAGGTAAGCAAGTCCACCGGCTCTATGACGCCGTTGCGGTCGATATCCGCATAGTCGATGCCCACACCTCGCGCCGGCTGCTCCTGCCCAACCGAGATCCGCCGCAACGCCAACAGATCAAACGGCCCGACCTCGCCGCTCTGATCCAGATCTCCCGGAAGGAATCCCAGGTCCACCCGATCCGGCTCATCGACACCGGCGCCCAAGTCGCCGAGATTCTCGATACGATTGCCCGAAGTGTCCTCGACGTCCGCGACCAGCGTCGTCCAACCTTCCGCAGCGATCGGGCCGGTCAAAAACACCGCGATCACCGGATTGCCCGAAGCGTCGATCGATGAAATCGTCGGCGCACCGTCCCCACCACCAACCACCGCAAACGCGTCCGCAGTAAGCAACCCACTTGGCCCGGAACCCACGTCGCGCACCGGTTCGCTAAACCGGATCGTGACGCGGTCGATTCCCAGGTCGCCCGCTTCGCCGCCGATGCGCTCAGCACGCGGATCGATGTACCCGCTGAACGGACGCGTCCCCGCGTCGTCGCCATGAACGATACGCGGAGAAGTGTCATCGTATGGCACTGATTCGAGCGTGGCCGCTGCGTCGACACGCCCCCAGCCGAATCGAATGTCGAATCCAGGATCGCCAAGGCCGACCGCGTTGGCGTGCAAGAGGGTCCGAACCTCGGGCGCGGAGAGATCCGGGTTCAGACTGAACATCAAGGCTACCAAGCCGCTGACCTGCGCCGCAGCCATGCTCGTACCGCTGGCATAATAATAGTCCGACTCTCCTCTCCAGTAGCTCGACAAGATGCCAACGCCCGGCGCAGCCACGTCGATATGCAACCCCCGGCCCGACGAAGCGTAATAGACGTCGTCACGCCCGGTGCCGGCGACCGCGATCGTCTCCGGATAGGCAGCTGGGTAGTACGGGGTCTCCGTCCCGTGGTTACCAGCCGCAGTGACGATCACCATGCCCCGTTGCGACGCGTACTGCACTGCTTCGGCCAGCAGCCCGGCACCACCGGCGCCGCCGCCGCTGAAATTCAGAACGTTGGCGCCGTTGTCAGCCGCGTAGACGATGGCGCTTGCGATCGCCTCCCAGGTTCCATACGGCCCATCAAACACCTGCAATGGCATGATCGTACAGTTGGACATCCCGGCGATGCCGGTCGCGTTGTTGATACGCGCCGCGATAATCCCCGCGACGTGCGTGCCATGACCGGAACTGGCCGCGGGATCGTTGTCACCATTAACAAAATCCCATCCGTGAAAATCATCGATGTAGCCATTGCCGTCGTCATCCACCCCGTTGATCGGATCGTTGTTACGCCAGACAGCGCCGTCTTGCAGATCTTCATGATCGAACCGCAGCCCGCTGTCCGCCACCGCCACGATGATCCGCGTATCACCCGTTGTGAGCTCCCAAGCCTCCGGCGCCCGCATGATCGCTTGCCCATACTGCCAATTCGCAAAGTAGGGGTCATTCGGCGAGAGCGCCGGGCGCGTGATGTAGTTCGGATGTGCGTAAACGACCCCCGGAAGCCGACTGATTCGCGAAGCAGCCAACGCAACGTCGTCGTCCGGAGCGATCCGGACTACCCGTACGCATCGAAGTGGGTGTCGCGTGTCGACACTCTGCGTCTCCGACAGGCAAGGCCCAAGCCCCCGCCACTGCCCCGCGTAGGAAACCGCCCGCCGAATGCCCAGAAGATCCGAAAACTCGGGCGTGTGGCGAAACCCCACGATCACCTCGCCAGCCACCCATTCCACCGGAGTCGCGCCGCCCCCCCGCACCGGGCAAGCAGCCAACCCCACCACCACCGCCAATACAGATTTCGCCCCGATCCCCTTGAACATTCCCCACTCCTCCCCTACCGCGCACTCGCAACCCGCCGCACCACGCCCACACCCGATTGTAGGCACCACCAACCCAGCAAAACACGCAACACCAAGCCAGATTTCCCGATTTGACAACCCGTCACCAACACACATAAAGTACCGCCGGAGGCGGATTTACGGCGGCGAGAGTTGACACAAGCCGGGGTTTGCTTGTCCGATAACGGCGATTGCGGCGCTAACCGAAGGCATCGGCCCCATGCGCCGATAATCGGTATGACTTCTTACAGGACCGCACCGACCGCCCGGTGAGCATCGGGCGGCGGCGGAAAGGACCCACGGCGAGCAACGGTGTCACGCGCAACCGAATCAACCTTCGCAATCACAGACACGCAGCGCCGGGAGTTCGACCTCCGCGACGCCGTCGACATCTGGTACCGCCGGCGCTTCATGGTCCTCTCCATCATCATCCTCACGCTGGTCGGCACTGAGTTCGGCAACTGGGTCGTCTACCCCGTCCACGAATCGAAGGTCAAGATCCTCATCGAAGGCCCCGCCGGCCTAGAAGTCCCCTTCTCCCGTGACAACCTCGTCTTCAAGAAATCAGAGATCACCCAGACCCAAAGCGAAATGCTCATCGCCAAGCCAAACCTCGAAGAGGTCGTACGCAGCCTCCAACTCGACGAACGCCCCAAACACGGCGACGGTTTGCGCGATACCATCCACGCCCTCAAGGACCGCGTGATCGATTACGTCCGCGACACAAAACAGAGCGTTAAGAAGTTCGTCGTGGTCACCCTCGGCGGAGAATACAAACCCCCGCGCAAACCGACCGACTTCGACTTGGCCGTCGCCCACTTGCAAAGCTCAGCCAATCTATCCGTCGATCCGATGAGCAACACCGACATCATCATCGCCTCCGTCCGAGACCGCGATCCCGAGTTCGCAGCCGGCATCGCCAACGCGCTGGCCGACGCCTTCTCCACCCGCGAGTTCAATGCCCGCGTGGCCAGCGCCCGCGGCGTTCGCGATTCGATCGGAAACCGCCTCTCAGTGGTCGAGCCGCAGTTGCGCGACGCACGCAACGCCATCGCGCTATTCAAGGCCGAGCACGGCATCGTCGACATCGACGGCCAAATCGACGCCGCCCTCGAAAAACTCGCCCTCCTAGAACTGACCTACTGGGACCTCTCCCAAAAGGAATCTGTTCGCGAGCTCTCAACGTGGGAAGCAATGCGCCGTCAGGCGACCGCTCTGCAAGACATCTCAGTCCGCGAAAAAACCGCGATCATCACCAAGCTGTCCGAACTCGCCGAACTCGAATCCACCTATCAGCCCGACCACCCCAAGGTGCTCGCCGCCCGCGCCGCGGTCGACCAAGTACTCCGACGACTCGACCGCGACTCCAGCACCGTCCCCCCGGGAAAGCAACAAACGTCCGCCCCCGGCACCGACACGGAGTCACTGCGCGAGGCCATCCTCGACGACATCAAGAACACCCGCCGCGACCTGTCGGAGCTCTCCGCCCTCGACACCCGCTACCAAGCCCTCGTCTGGGACCAGGACCACACCGGCGAGGTCTACAAGTTCCTCATCCGAAAACGCGAGGACGCTTCCATTGCAGAGTACACCACCCAGGCACAGGCGCGCATCGTCGAGCCCGCCACTGCCGATCTCAAACCCATCCGCCCCCGAAAATGGCTGAACCGAGGCCTCGCAGTGCTTATGTCGATCGCAGTAGCCGTCGGGCTCTGTGCGGTACTCGAATTCCTCGACCGCACCGTAAGAACACCAGAATCCGTGGCCCGATTGGTCGGGCTCAAAACGCTAGGATCGATTCCCTACGTGTCACGCTGACCCACGAGAGGCAAGGACAAAGCAATGTTACGACGGCGAGGCAAGAACAAGGGGCTCATCCGCGACTTCTCAAGTCGCAACGGTCTCGCCCAAGCCCACCGCCAACTCTTCCAGCAGTTGTCCCAGCAACTGCCCGAAGCAACTGGACGCATCTGCGCTATCTCCAGCGCAAGCTCCGGCGAAGGACGATCCACCCTCGCCCTCAATCTCGCCCACACGGCCGCGCGCGAATCGAACAAACCCGTCCTTCTAATCGACGCCGACACCGAAGCCCCCTCCCTGCACAGCGCCTTCGACTTGTCCCCCGGCCCCGGGCTGTCAGACGTCGCGACCGGCAAGGCCGAAATCGACGGCGTCTATTCCCGCAACGGCTTTTCGGCTTCGTAGAGGCCGCGGCGCTTGACGCAACTGCCGTGGACTTCGGTTGGCGCCTGTGCGATGGCTTTGTCTTGCCACTCGCGGGCCTTGTCGAAGTCTCCCGACTCCGCATAGGCGGCCGCCATTGTGTCGAGGCAGTTCCACGACTTCCAGCTTGTGCGCCGGCAGGCGACTTCGGCCAGGCGGACGGCTTCGGCGCCGTCGCGCAATTCCTCCTCGGGACAACTCGCCAGCAAGCGCGCCAACCCGACAT
>JAJDDU010000250.1 GCA_029260155.1 Phycisphaerae bacterium
AGATGTAGCCCGTCCAGCCTGGGCAACTCTTTTTGAAGAAGTCGCCCATACGCTTGTAAGTCACCTCCAACTCCGACACCACGCCGACCCGCTCGCCGTATTCGGGGTTGAGGATCACGATGCCCGGCGTGGGTGGGATCGGCGTGTCGGCGAAGTCGCAGACGACGAAATCGATCATGTGGTGGACGCCCGCGGTCTCGGCGTTTTTTCGTGCGGCCCAAATCGCTCTTTCGTCGTGGTCCGTAGCGATGATGGCGGCCGGTGCGTTCTTGCGGCGGATCTTCTTGGCCTCGATACGCATCGTCTTCCACGCTTCAGCATCGAAGCCCATCTGGTGCATGAATCCGAAATTGGCACGCAGCAATCCAGGCGGTCGGCCCGAAGCGATCAGCGCAGCTTCGATGGCCAACGTCCCGCTGCCGCACATCGGGTTGAGCAGCGGCGCCGACCCGTCGTAGCCGGTGGCGCAGATGACGCCCGCGGCCAGCGTCTCTTGCATCGGGGCTTTTCCGGGAAGCTTGCGGTAGTTGCGGTCGGCCAGTTTGCGGCCTGACGTGTTGATAAAAAGTTGGCAGCGATCGCCGTGCCAATAGAGATGCACGACGAAGCACTCTCGACTGGAGCCGGAATCCGGGCGCCGACCCACAACGGTGGCCACTCGGTCGACGATTGCGTCCTTGGCTTTGAGGCTGGCGAACCGCCAGTCCTTAATCGTTGGCGTGTTCACGCTTGATACGACGGTGAGGTATCCGTCCGGGGAGATCATCTCTTCCCAGGGCAGGGTTGAGGTGTTCTTGTAGAGCTCGTCGGGGTTGGTGCATTTGAAGTCGCGGATCAGGTAAAGCACGTTGAACGCCGTACGCAGAAATAGGTTTAGGCGCATGGCTTCGTGCAGCGTTGCGCTGATCTCAACGCCGGTGAGTTGCGAGGATGTCACTGTGTGACCCAGTTCTTCGACCTCTCGCTTGAGATAGTCGACGAGCCCCGGCGCACACGTGATTCGTATTAGTCCTGGTTTTTGGTGATCCATAACGATATGCGGCGTGCAACCGCGATTCCCATCACCCGATGATCCCGCCGCTTGATACGGAGATTCCCTTGAGCTTCATCTTGAGTTCGTCCGGGTTTGGGGCGGCGTCGTACGCTGTCTGAGTCGAGATGAGCTCTTTGTCGACCAGATCGCGCAAGGCTTCGGTGAAGTCCTGCATGCCCTCTTGATAAGAGCCGCGGATCACTCCGAGAAGCTCGTTCTCACGCTTTTCGGCGATCATCTTGCGCACGGGTGCGTTGGCGATCATGATTTCCGCCGCCGGAATTCGGGGGATGTCCGGATGAATGCACTTCAACAGCTTGAGAACGACGACAGCCTGGAGGTTGAAAACCAACGAGGTCCGCGCTAGGCTCCGAGCCTCCACCGGGAACAACTCCAGCATGCGCGTAATCGTGCTGGGCGCGTTGGATGCATGCACTGTTCCGAACACCAGGTGGCCGGACTCGGCCGCATGTAGCGCAGCTTCAAACGTCTCCTGGTCGCGCATCTCGCCGATGAGCACGACGTCGGGATCCTCACGCATGAGGTACTTCAACGCGTCTGCAAAGTCCTCGACGTCCAAGCCGATCTCGCGCTGGTTGACGAACGACTTCTTGTCCTCAAACATGAATTCGATCGGGTCTTCCAACGTCACGATATGGGCAGTCCGCGTCTGGTTGATCTGTTCGATCATTGCTGCGATGGTCGTGCTCTTGCCGCTGCCTGTGATCCCCGCGACCAGAATCAGCCCCTGATGCAACTGCGAGATCTCGGTTAGAGACGGCGGCAGGTGGAGCTGTTCAAAGCTCGGAATGTTGCGTGGAATGTGTCGGGCGGCCATCGACGTCAAACCGCGCTGCCGGAAAATGTTGATGCGGAAGCGGTTGTTCTCGTCCAATTGAAACGAGAAATCCGTCGAGCCCTTTTTGGCGTAACGTTCGAGCTGCTCTACGTTCATGATTTCGAAGAGCAGCTTCTCGACTTTTTCATTGGGAAGCGGGTCGCCCTTCAGCGCTTTCAGCCCGCCCTGAAGGCGGACCCGCGGCGTCGCGTTGGCTTTGAAGTGGAGGTCTGACGCCCCCATATCAACCATCGCGCTAAAGTACTTGCATATCTTGGGACGCCCGCTCGAACTTCGTTTTCCGTCTGCTTCACCCAACCTGCATACCTCGACTTATAGTCCTGGCCCGACCCTTCAACTAGCCCATCTTAGGCACATCGCGGGCTTGTTCAACTCGGATTCATGAATCCAGGATTACGAACTCAGAATGAGGGAAAGTACGCAAGAACTTCTTGCCGTACGACTTCTGGACGATGCGTGAGTCCAGTACCACGACCTTGCCGCGATCGCGCCCGCTGCGTATCAGCCTGCCGACGCCCTGCTTGAACTTTAGAATCGCTTCCGGAAGTTGGAAGCTCCGGAACGGGTCTTCGCCTGCGCTGCGAATGTGCTCGATCCGCGCTTCCGTGTCAGGCCGATTCGGTACGGCGAAAGGCAGCTTGACGATTATCACCAAGCTCAACGCCTCGCCAATGACGTCCACGCCTTCCCAGAAACTGTCCGTGCCGAAAAGAACGCTGCGCACATCCGTACGAAACGCATCGAGCAGCGCCGATCGCGACGTCTCGCCGCCGTGGACGAGCAGCGGCATCGCCTCCGATTCAAAGAACGATGCCAGCTGCTCGGCGCAGGTGTTCAGCATCGAGTAACTCGTAAACAAGACCAGTGCGCGGCCGTCAGACGCCCGCAGGTGACGTTCGATGGCGTCGCATGCCGCAGGAATGAATCGATCCGCGTCGCCTGGCGGCGGCATGTCGCCCTCGACCTCGACTTTCATCTGCGACTCGTAATCGAATGGCGACCCAAGCTGAAGCTCCACGCCGTCCTGCAAGCCGATGCGTTTTCGCAAGTAGTCGAAACCCCCGTCCGACCGCGTCGCCAACGTGGCCGACGTCAGCACCACACTTGCCGTCTCATCGAACAGCGACGTCTTCAACTCATCGCTGACATCGATCGGCCGCCCGTGTAGCATCGTGCGCGCTCGCCTGCCCGGCCGCGATTCCAGCCAATATACCCAGCCATCGTGCGATTGCGTCAACACCGCGTCGAATTCTCCCGCCAGCGCTTCCGCACGCTTGATCTGACTCGCGAGTTCGTCGCGGTCGTCCTCATCGTCGGTCTCCGCCCGCAGGCCGCGCAACGAAACACCCAACCCCTTCAACGCGGGCGTCACGGTGTTGACCACGTCCGGCTGCTCGGTCAATCGCCCGTTGCTCCGGCCGAACCGCTGTTGCCAATGGGTCAATTCGGCGAAGAACGTGTCGACCACCCTACGTGCATCACCGACCGCTTGAATCGCCGACTGGGCCCCGGACCCCACCAACACGCCACGCTGCGAGCGTTCGTTGTGCAATGCGTTCAGCAGAAAGTGGATCGCCGTATCAGAAAACGTCAGACCGAGGTGGTCCGCCGCGACCCGCTCGATCGTGTGGGCTTCGTCCAATACCACGAAGCGGTAACGCGGCAGCAGGCTAGTCCCCTGGCGGCGCAGTGCCAAATCCGAAAAGAACAAGGCGTGGTTGACCACCAGAATGCGAGCCTTCGCAGCACGCCGGCGGGCCCGTTGGAAGAAACACTTTTCATACGACGAACATCGACGCCCGTGGCAGTTGTCACGATCGCTACGAACACGTTCCCATACCGATGGCGGCGGCTGCGGGTTCAGATCAGTCAGCGAGCCGTCACCCGACTGCAGCGCCCAATCCTCAATGCGCCAAAGCTCGTCACGTTGCTGATCCCCCGCGAACAACCGCAATTGACGCCGACTCGCAATCGCGAGACGCCGCAGGCCGACGTAGTTGTTCCGGCCTTTAACCAGAATGGCCGACACCTCGTAGGGCAGCACCGCTTGCAGGAACGGGATGTCCTTTTGCATGAGTTGCTCTTGCAGTGCGATCGTGCGTGTGCTGATCACAACGCACTCGTCGTGATCCACCGCCCGCTCGATCGCCGGCAGCAGATACGCGAACGACTTGCCCACGCCCGTGCCCGCCTCGACGATCAGATGTGTCTGGTCCGCAAACGCACGTGACACCGCCTCAGCCATCTCAATTTGCTGCGGCCTGGTCTCGTAGTGATCCAGCTGCGCAGAGATCGGCCCGCCCGGGGATAGTTGTTCAACAGCGTTCACCACAACAACGTACCACAGCCACGCCACACGGGCACGCGCTCGCTACGAACTTCCACGCTCACACCACGCCCCCGTCACCCCTCCCCGCCGTCATCCCAGCGCAGGCGCGATGATGGCGGCAGGGTTCGTCTTCAATGGAATTGCTCACGCTTCGCCCACGTACGGAGCGATCCGACAGGAACTTCTGCGGAAATGGAACGGAGCGCCGTTGAATCCGCTTGCAGGCCCAGATACGATTGCCGTTGGAGGACTTGACGTTTCGCCGTCCGGTCATGATCGCAAGAGGAAGGGTTCTGCCGATGAAGTCGTATTTCGCTTTGGGGAACGGATTTGCGATCGCATGGACACTCCTCGGCTGTGGCGGCCTCTCGGCGCTGCCCGATGTCAGTGACAGCGTCACGCGGCTGCCGGTAGCGTCGACGTGCGGGTCGCTGGCCCTTGCGTGCTTTGACGAGTTGTCTGCCAGGACTTCAGAACTGGTTCTGTATCGACCGGCCACGCGCTGGGCCGCGACATCCCTGACGTGGCGCCTGGAGAATACGCTAAGTCAGTTCCCCGACGCCGATCAACGGGCGTTGGTGCGACGAGCCTTCGACACGTGGGCCGGCGCCTCGGCGCTGTCGTTTACGGAAGTGGCGGACGGTGCGGACATTACGATTTCGTTCCGGTTCGGAGACCACGGGGACATGTTTCCGTTTGCCGGCGTTGATGGGACGCTTGGGCATGCTTTCTTTCCGAGCTCGGGTATCCCCGGCGTGGTTCACATGAATGCGGATAAGGACTGGAGCATCGATGGCGAGGCAGGCGGTTTCGATTTGTTCACAGCCGTTCTGCATGAGATCGGGCATTCGCTCGGCGTGGAGCACCTGCAGGCAGGCAACGCAGTCATGAGTCAGGTCTTCGTCGAGCCCAAGATGGGCCTAACGCTGGACGACGTGGATGTCATTCAGCGGCTTTACGGCGACAACGACAACAAGATCATTCCGGCCACGATCGTGCAGCAATCGCTTGAGGCGCCGACGCTCGTGGACGCCAACGAGCCCGATACCGACCGGGACGGTATACCCGATTCCGTTGAAGTGTTGGTCCTCGGGACCGATCCGGTCGAGGCCGACACCGATGGCGACGGAGTGAACGACTTCGACGAAATCTTCGTGGCCTGCACTGATCCGCTCTTCGTGGCCGCGTCGGATGCGCGGGATTCGGACGGAGATGGGCTGTCCGATGACCAGGAATCGTTGTTTGGCACGGAACCGTTCGCTGCCGATACCGATGGCGACGGATTGGACGACTCAACTGAGGCGCTGTTTCTCGGGACGGATCCCGTGAGTGTGGATACCGATGGTGACGGTGTTTCTGACGGCCAGGATGAGTTCCCGACGAATCCGTTCTTCGGGCGCGGACCGGACCCGTGTGATGTGGCGGGCTTGTACGGAGACGGAAACTGCGATCTAAACTGCTTTGACCCCGATCCCGACTGTGATGATTCCGATTGTCGCAACGATTGTGCATTCGCGTTTGACGGGGAGTGTGACGACGGCGGCGTCGGGGCGATTTTTGATGTGTGCTCGCTCGGAGCGGACTGTTTTGATTGCGGGCCGCGCGGCGAGCTTCTCGAAGTTTCGTGCTTCTCGGCCGACGACTGTGGAGAGTTTCAATTCTGCGATGCGCTAACTTTTCAGTGCACCTCGTTCATTCCCTGTTCGAACAGCTGTCCGTCGCGGTTCAATGGAATCTGTGAGGATGGGGGAATCGGAGCGGCGGGGGCAAAGTGCGTGTTCGGAACGGATTGTTTCGACTGTGGCCGGCGCGCTGAAAGCGACATCCCCTTCACATGCGAATCCGACGAGTTCTGCAATGATGGGAACCCGTGCACGTTCGATTTCTGCGACCCGGTGGGTCGGGTGTGCGTGAACGAGCCGATCGAATGCGACGTGGAGCCGTAGTGTCCGTTCCTCTTCGTCCCCGTTCAGTTGCGATGGCCCGGGGCTGGCGGACGCAGTAATTCCTGCCTTTGGCCAAAACGGCCGGCCACCGCGTCGCTGTTTTCATCTTTCATCTTTCGGTTGTGCGTCGAGCATTCGAGCGCGATGCGGAGTCGCTTGCTTGATCCGACGGAGGTGGGTGAGGATGGTGTCGAGCGCATCGTGTGCGGCGGTACGGTTGGGATCGAGCCGAATTGCGTGGCGTAACTCGGTGATGGCTTCGTTGAAGCGGCCTTTTCGGGCGAGTGTGTTGCCGAGCCACTGGTGGGCAGATGCGACGGCTGTCGTGTTCGTTTTTGGGTCGCGTGTTCCTTGATCGGTGATGGCGCGAAACTGCTCTTCCCCTTCGGCGGTGCGTCCTTGCTTGAGCAAGCACTCTGCCAGTCGCACGCGAAGGACGGCGTTGGCGGGGTGACGGGCGAGGAGGTGCAACAGTCGCGATTCGGCTTCTTTGTATCTGCCGAGGCGAAACAGGGCGTCGATAGTGCCACGCAGTGTCATTTCGTTTTCGAATATGCCCCAACGCTGCGTTAGTGCAAGATGGTGGTAGGCGGCTGCTGGGGGCTGATTTTTCTTGTTTCCGGAATACTCGTGGTAGCGGATGAAGGCGCTGTGTCCGGTGAAGAGCACTATGCAAGCGAAAACGGCGATGAATGCGTATCCGCTTTTTCCGATGCGGCCGTGGGATTTTAGCTTGACGATGCCAAGCCGGACGAACGGCGCGCGTAGCAATCTTAGGAATACCACCGAGGCGTAGCCGATGATTCCACCAAGTGCGAGGGCGAGGAAGAACGGGGTAACACCGTACAGGGCGGTGAATGTTAGCAGGACGGCGATCATCACGCCGGCGATGAGTAACTCCTCGGCGAACGAGAAGTCAAACGGCAGGCCGAAGCGTCCGAGCTTGTAGGACTTGAGCAGGGCTGGCCGGCCGATGCCGAAACGGAGGGCATTTTTTGGGCAGGCAGCCACGCAATCGAGGTCTTTCATGCAGGCTGGGTTTACGACCATTCCGTGAAGGGCGACCTCTTCGTGTACGCGGATGTGGTTGTTGCAAGCTGCGGTACACTGACCGCACTGTTCGCAGCTGTCGTCGACACGAATGCGTCCGATAGCGAGACGGTCGGCGAGTCCGAAGACCACGCCGTAAGGGCAGACGTACGTGCAGAAACTCCGCGAGCCGAGGACGTAAACGGTGAGGAAGCCGCAGACGAGGAATGTCAGCGCGACGATCCACGGGCCTGGGAGGTTACGCCAGAAATCGTCGGTCACTATCGATGCCCAGCCGTCGGTGTCGGTGGCGAGGTGGAGTTTCGGAAGCGGGTGGCCTTGAAAGAGTCGAAGCGCTTGAGGCCAGAGGAACAGATAGAACGCCGTCAGCGCAGGCACGCAGAGCAACACGCGCGAGCGAATCGGCTTGGGCCGGATGCGGACCTGTTGCAACAGCCACGCGCACAAGTCCTGGAGTGCCAGTATGTGGCATCCCCAGGAACAGAAGAACCGGCCGAGGATCAACGTGGATAGCACGGTGACGCACATGAACAGGAAACCGACGGTGACGATCCCGAGTTCGAGGGTGTGCAGTACTTCGTTGAATTCGAGTGGCGCTAATGTTCGGCCTGCGAGTTTCCAATGCACGATGTGGGCGACCATCAGAAGGTAGACGATTGACAGCGACACGGCCCGCCATCGGCCGTAGTTGCGGGGGGACTGGGCGCGCGACTTCAGCACGGGAAGTTCGAGCCCGGTGCGGCGACCGTCTCCGTTGTTTCGTTCTTGCTTGTTGCCCATTTGCCTGTCTTGTCGTTTCCTCTGCGGCCAAGTCTACCTGAACATCATATGCGATCAGCGGTCTCGGTTCGGTGCACTCTGGCCCCGTTTCCTTTGTGGGCTCAAGCGAGACTGCAAAATAGTTGTGTTTTGGGTATGGCGTTTCTTGGATGTCGGGCGCTGTCACCTGCTTACGAGGCGGCGATTGACTCGCTCGCAATCCGGACGTCGGCGTTTCTATTGCGAGCTGGGATTGGAAGATTATCTCCACTTCAAGTCGTGTTAGAAGAAGCTAATTCTCGGCTCGGACATCGGCGTTTTGCAATATGCTGTGATCTGCATTACGCGCGGATTCGTTTGCGCGTGGCACTCGCCGTGCTCTACTCTCCGGGGGCCAGGGGTATCGGATGGGGCGATAATCCACCGCAATTGCGTTTTGCGCGTCACTACGCCGGGTGGTTCCTGCGAACAGGATGCGAATAGGGTCGCACACCGAGAGGATTCTCGCGTGTAGCAGAGCGTCGTGCCGCCGTGTAGCGCTGGGTGAACGGTTGCACCCGAGGCACGCAGCTTGTACCGAGGGATGAAATGAACAGACAAGCCTTGTTTATGTGGACGGTTGCCGTCGCGCTTAGCGGATCGATGGTCTGGTGTGCCGGTGCGGCTGCGTTGGAGCCCAATCATCCTATCATCACCGAGGTCTACAGCGACCCGCCGGGACCTACAGATGGGCCGGTGGGTCGGGACCCCACCAATCTTCACCAGGGGTTCATCGAGGTATATCTGCCATCCTTATCAGCGTTGGATACATCGCTGTTGCCGTTCAAGGATTCGATACAACTTACATTCTATGAGGTCGAAGGCGACTCGACGAGTTCGGGTCAAAGCTTGGTGAACTATCGGTTTGATCTGCCAGCGTTCGATCTGGACCCGAGCAATGGGACGACCGCATTGCCGCGACCAGCCAGCGGTATTGTCGTACTTGGATGGGTGGACTACATCGGCAATCCGCCAACCGGGTTCTTGCTGCCGGAGACTGCGCTGATCCAAGGCGGGCTCACCAGTCCGCCGAATGACTTCACTTTCATCGCGATCAACGGTCTTCAGTTCGGCGGCGTTGCGACGCACGTGTCGATCGCCGGCGAATCACTGATCGACATGCCAAGCGAGGCAGTCAGCGGCGTTATTCAAAACGGTTCGAGTGCGTATCTCCTCGTCAGTCGCAACCTGCCCGGCTACGCGGAACTTTGCGACGATCAACACGCCCTCGATTGCGTGCTCGGTGCGGACCCGCAACTGCGCCACCCGAGTCCGGTCTTACCGGGCGGAAACATCCTTGCGCCAAGTGCGTTTTTGGACGGCATGGCTTCCAACGACGATCCACTGTTCCGGATCGATGGCCAGCCGTACGACGCGCCAACCGGTGACGATATTGACCTCGAAACGGTGCTACCGCTGGGAGGCGCGTACAGCCTTCTGATTCCGCAGATTCCGGAAGAAACGAAGGCGGCGCCGAATGCCGGGGCGGCCAACGGGTACGCGCGGGTGTACATCGACGTGCCCAAGACAACGGAAAACGCCTCGGTTGTGGATGACGACCCGATTATCGATGCGAGCTTGGCCTACCGCCACGTGCGCAACGACGGACCGTTTTTCCCCGATCCCGGCGGCGCGCCGGCGACATCGTCACCTCCGCAATTGAGCGTCGCCGCTGATGTCGAGTTGGTGGCGGACGTGCTGGCGGAAACCGTAGGTTTTCCGGGGCTGCTGTCCGCGAACGTGGGCGGGAACTTCGGAATCGATATGGCCGTGACGTTTGCCGGTCCGTCGAGTAACGGCGCTGTGGCGACGTTTGCCGTCGGTCCGGCCGCGGTCAACGTTGCCGGCCAGGCGTTCGGGTTTCCCAGCGTGCAAGTGATTCCCGGCCCGTCGGCCGTTCATGGCGCCACCGCCACGACGACTGTGTCGGTTGTGGCGGCGAACACGTTTCCGCCGTCCGACCCGCCCGTTGACCCGACGCCGCAAATCCGTACGTTGACCGCGCGCATCGTCAACCCGACCACAGGGCTGGACGCAAACGGGTTGCCGTTTGAGGTGACCGTGTTTGCGGCTGTTCAACCGATCCCAGCCACCGCGGATGCAAACGAGTTTCTCAATACTGACTTGGGCGCGTTTGTCTCTGCTAATCTTGGTGGTCTGGCTCAAGACACAAATGGCAACGGCTCGGTCCTGATCAATCCAATCTTGGATCTCACCCAAGGGGACTGCATCCACGCGGGGTGCAACTGCGAAGCGTTGGGGAACAACTGTAGTCCGCCGCAACTCATTACTAACTTCCCCGACGTGCCGGAGAATTTCTTGAATATGCCCGGTGCGGACGGGTTGCTGGGCACGCCGGACGATCTGCTGAGACTGGTGCAGAACGCGGCCGAGCAGGTAGTGCACGACACGTATGGTGACAACATCTCCGACACCGACGTCGGGACCTGCGCGGGAAACGGCTTGCTGTGCAGCGTGCTCGCGCAGAACTGCGATGATTTTACTGCCTGCCAGGCCACCTTCAACGGGGTCCGGGCCATTCAATTCATGACACCGACCACCGTTACCTTCGGCGGGACGTTTAGCCCGTCCGAGATTGTCCATTTCGGTGACTCGGTGGGGCGCATAGACAACCTCCGAAGCGGGTTTGCAAACGCCACCACCACAAGGACATTCGAAATGGCCATCGTCGACAGCAATACGCGCCCGTCGAGCACGCCTGCATTGCCCGACATCGAAAGCGGCGCGACCGACGATTTCGGAATCGTCTTCGAGGTACGCGACGTCGAGCCCAGCCCCAAACCGCCGGTAAGCACCGGCGATTTCGTCTTTCTCAGCCTGTCCGGAGGGTTGCAGGGCGCCGACCTCGACGGTCTGTTCGTGCCGCCGACCACCAATGTCGCCAACCTCATCTTGCTCGATCTCGACAATCTCCACGACGTGCTCGGAATTATCTCGATCGAGTCACTCATACTAATGGACGGCGGCGGCAATGCAGGCCAGGCCGACATCATCGAGGTCTTCAGTCTGAATCCCGTCGCAGTGCCGCCGGTCATCACCGGGTGGCGCTCGTGTGGCGATCATGGAGTCACCGTCGGCGAAGCGTGTCTCGCGATACCAGACGATGGGAGTTTTGCTGAATCCCGACTCTCTTCGGATCGCGTTGTCGTCTCCTTCAACAGGCCGATCGATCCGGCCACCGCAATCGCTTCGAACGTTGCGGTAGTCGGAAACGACGTCGCCAATCTCCCCGTGACCCTCGGCGGCGTAACCATCACGGCGGCCGCGGAACCCGGCAACCAGGAGATGGTAATCACGTTTACGCCGCCGCTGCCCGACGTGGCTCGCTACAGGATTTCGCTCGCCAACATTACCGGTGGCACGGGTCTAGCGATTGCCGGCGACGTGGATCGAATCTTCACGGTGGTTCGCGGTGACTCTAATCAGTCGCGCCACGTGACCAATGCGGATTTGGTTTTCGCCCGGTTCTTCCGCGACCTGCCGGCGGACCCGATCGACCCGATACAGCAATCCGAGGTCCGCGCCGACGTCAACGTCAACGGCGCCGTCACCAATGCGGACCTCGGCGCTATTCGATTCTTCAGGGACGCTGGCAGCGATGCCCGCGCAATCGTGGACCCCTAGCCGACAGCGATATTGTATGACACATGACATGAGACTTCGATCGATCATCGTTGACACGGCACGGGGCGTGTTGGGCAGGTGTGTATGGCCTGCGGCGCTGTGGGCAATGGTCGCCAGCGCCGAGCTGTCCGCCGCACCGATTCTGACGGCTACGAGCAACGGCGCCGGCGCGCTGTCGGTAACCCCCGGACAGACGGTGGACTTGCACATCGACCTTTCCGGCCTCGCAGCAGAGTTGACCGTGTCTGCCGGTTACGAGGTGCGTTTCAGTGTTGCGGGCCTCGGGTATCAAAGCTATGTCTGGACGCTGCCCTTCGCGTCCGGGGCCGGTGATGATCTGAGCGATCCGGTCTTGGCGTCGCTGCCGGCCGTTATCGCCGACGATCTTTTCGGCAGCGCGGGATCTTTGATCGACGTGCACTTCGACAACTTTGCGAGTTCCGGAGGCGTGGGCAACGGCACGCTGACCACGCTGACACTGGAAGTTCCTATCGGTTTTCCGACTCCGTCGGCGGTGGTCGTCGACGTGGTGCCCGGCGAGTTCGTGTTCGACGATTCTCCTTTCGCTGAGACGCCCGCCACCGGACCGAGCTTCGTTCTCAACGTCGACAGCGCCGGAGCTGTCGTCGCAGCAACGCTGCGCGCCGTGCAAACACCGACGTCGCCGGAACGCGGAATGCTGCCGGACGGAATCACCACCGCGTGTTTCGGTGGCCGGGTCTATGTGGAAGCCTGGGTCTCGCAGATCGACGGCGGAGCGGCGGGAATCGCCGCGGGATCACTCGACCTCTTGTTCGAGAATGCCGTCACGACGGCGGACGCGATCGACCATGGGGGCATCTTCCAAGGTGCTGCCACCGGTACGATCGACAACGCAGCCGGACTGATCGACGACCTCGGCGGGGCAACGACAACGCCCGGTGTCGGCGTGACCCCCGAGTGGGCGCTCCTGGGTCGCGTGGTCATGTCGGCCACTGCCGTGGGCACGGCGACGTTCACCCTGGCCCATGGCGGCGTCGGGTTTTCGTTGGCGGACGGGCAAGGTCCGCTGAACGGCGATTCGCTAGTGAGTCTGGGGCAGGGGCAGAGTGTCACCGTCACCCAAGTGCAACAGATCGGCGACACCGACTGCGACCAGGACGTCGACCTCGATGACTTCGCGCGGTTCCATGCGTGTGCCGATGCGTCGGATCCTCTGGGGGATCCGCCGCTTCCGACCGAATGCACGCTTGTCGACTTGGATTCAGACGGTGATGTTGATCGTCACGACTTTGCAATTCTTCAGGTGCGCTTCGGTATCGCATCCGATTGATGATGACGTACGTAACAAATCGAACACGGCGGGCCTACGACCGACTCGTCGTGAGCCTGCGCGCTGGGTGGATCTGCGGTGCGGCCTTCCAAGACATTCTGGACTCCAGTGCGCGAGTTCTCGCCAATCGATGAGGTGTGCGGGTTGTGTCGGGGAGGACTCACGCGTGGCTCGTGGACGGGGCTCGCGTCAGTGGAGTTTCAAGCTGTCGAGGGAGTGCGAGCTCGGCTTCTTGTCCATTCGGTAACGCACCAGCGCTGTCCCGGAGAACTCGCAAGTCCGCCGGAGCTGTCTTGTGTTGAGCTCCCTAATCTGATTCGTCGTGGGTTTCGGGCCTGGATGCTTCGATGCACGCATGAGGTTCGGCAGCTCAGGTCGCGCTCGGTGCGATCTTCATTCCACACTCGGGACATCGACCGGAGATGTTCCCTGTGAGGTTGTAACCGCACCCTCTGCACATGATTTCGAGGGGTGTGGTTGGAATCTGAACGGCGAACGCAAGGGAGAGAAGACCCCAAACCGCGAATGTCGGGGCACATGCTTCGGCGGCGATCACGACGATACTTAGTGGATCGTCCAAGATGGATCGTTCGCCCAGCGAAATGCAAGCCGAGGTGGCGAACCCCGACGCGGTACAGCACACCCACCCAAAGCGTCGTATCGCCCACCGCGCAAGTACGGCGAAGCAAGCGGATGAACTAAGAGTGATCCATAAGTAGTCGTGGAAGACCAACTGCGCGGCGCATGCAAAAGTAAACCCGATACCGAAGTTGAGATCACCGCCCCACATGTCGGCATACTCCAGCATTCGGCAGCGGTGGTGTCATTCCCAGGAGTTCTATGTCATCGAACATGTTGTCTGCTTCCAACGCGGCGTAGTGGCGACGACAGATGCCGGGAGAGTTTCCCGTTACTCCATCTACGGAAAATTCGTCGCGGCGGATGGGAGCCCAGTTGGTTTGCAGGCTACTCTGCTCTCGCCGAGCGCCTCGTGGCAGATCGCCACCTCCACCGCGTTTGATGGCGAGAACTACCTAGTCCTCTGGGAAGATTGGCGCGACGGTCCCAGCAATGGGTACAGGTCAGACCTCTACGCCGCGCGCATGACGCCCGAAGGCTTCGTCCTCGACGACCCCGCATTCCTGATCGCGGACCGGCCCAATCGAGAGATGATGCCTCAAATGATCTTTGGCGGACCGCAGTACTTCGTCGTCTTCGAATACGGCGGGTCCGACTCCCAGACGATCCGCGGCGCACGCATTCTCCCCGACGGAACGGTGCTGAACCCCGATGGCTTCGACATCGCTCATTCACACCCCAACGGCTCGGTCATACGTCCGCAGGTCGCCTTCAACGGCAGAAAATACCTCGTGATTTGGTACAACAACTACGGAACGTCGGGCACGACCGGCGTGATGGGAGCTTTGGTGGACACCGACGGCACGGTAACGTCGCCGACTCCGATTGGGATCGCAACGCAGGGCTTCGTCGGCAACGTGGATTTTGACGTCGAATCAAATGGTGACGAGTTTCTCGTATCGTGGACTGTCGTGAACAACAACAACAGCATGTCGATCAAGACGACGCGCGTCAGTGATTCCGGGCAGATCCTCGGGACGGCCACGCTCGAAAGCTCGCCCTTTACGATCGGATACAGCCGAATCGCGTTCAACGGCGAATCCTACTTCGTCACTTGGAAACAGGGCATCGGCGCCAATGTTACCGCCTACGGTACGCGGGTCGGGATGGACGGTCAGCCGATCGGCAATGTCATGACTGTTGCCACCGGCACGCACGGCTATTGGGACGTCGTCGCCCATCACGGCACGTTCGTGCTTCCGTACGTCGTGGACGCGGGCGAGGCCTCGGGGTTGTACGTAACGCAAGTCGACGCTGACGGTTCCATGCTGGTGGATCGCCGCCGGGTTCAAGATGTGCCGTTCCTTGACCTCTACGGCGACGCGTCCATTGCGAGTGGCCCGTGGGATTCGCTGTTCGTCACATCGCCGTTGTGGGCGGACATGCCGTTCAACGCGCCGCGCATCTGGAAGATCCCCGTCGCGCTCAATGGCACGGCCGTCGCGGGTGATTCGGACACCGATGGCGATGCAGACCTTGAGGACTTCACCGCCTTTCTTGACTGCGTGACGAGTCCCGGCGGAGGGTTGCCGCCGGGCTGCGACGTGTTTGACTTCGACGGTGACGACGACACCGATTTCGCCGACCTCCAGACCTTCCAGCTTGTGTTCACCGGATCTCCATAGGGCGCGTCTGATATGCATTCCGGCTATGGCGATGACGTGTACTTCTTGTTGTCGACTTCGGGCGGGTCAATCGTAATGTCAGAGAGATGCGATCCGCTACGCGGCGCGCTTCAGCACAGCGTCGACCGACAACACCGTGACATCGTCGTGTTGTTGTTCGCTCGCGGGAAACGCGGTGTAGTTGCGACGCAGAGTCTTGACCGCGGTTTGCGGAGCAGTCCCTTGCAATGCGGCCAAGACCCTGGCTGTTCCAGAGGAACTTTGCATATCGTCGAGTCGGATGTCGGTCATCCCATCCGTAAAGCAAACAATGGAATCACCGATGCTCAGTTTGATTTTCCGAAAAGTGGGGGGCACCCATTCGTCGGCGTCGACTAGACCGAGTGGCATGCCGTCCGGCGTGACCGATTCAAACGCTCCAAAGTGATCACGCGCGACGATTGGTGCTGGGTTTCCCGCGGCAGCGATGGTGCCACAGCCGGTCGCGACGTCGATCTCCACATAGGAAAAGGCGAGGAAACGATCATCATCGATGATGCGCAATGCCGCGCTCCATTTTCGAAGTGTCGCCTCGTCGACCTCTCCTTCGAGACCCGCCTCGATGATCCTTCGGATGCGCCGGGCGGTTGCGGCGGCTTCATGGTCATGGCCGGTGACGTCTCCGAGAAACACACGCAGAGTCCGCGCGGATCGAGACCAAACGATAAAGTCGCCACCGGTATCGGCGGCCGGCTGTTCCCACGAATCGACTGACCAAGCGAGTTTGTTGACATGTTGTTGTGTGATCATTGTAGACCTCCAGGTGACCCGCCGTGCAAAAGTTCATGGCGCGGTCGCAAACCTCAAACAGCGGCGGTGTCCGCGTTTCTCACGGTTTACACATCACATCGCGTGCCAAACGCGCCATCCTGCTGCGCAACGGCTTCAAGTTCGTTCTGCGGTCCGCATTGAATGGTCGGTTCGCGACATAAGTCGCACCGAATGGGAGCTTTCACCCAGAAGCATGGGATCACGGCCGGCGGCCAAGGAAGTACTTTCCGCCTGCGATCGGCGTTTCCGTGCGATTCCGCGTTCATTCCGCGCTGTGACACTACTTGGCACGCTGAATGCTACTTCCACATGCGTGCCCTGGGCTGCCTGTTGTTCAGGGGAAACTGCGAACACCCGTGACGAATACGGAGATAAACTGATGTTGAACAATCATGTGTTTTCGACCACTTGTGCGACGCCAACCGACGACATGCGAATCGCGGCGCCGGTGATCAGAGATGCTGTCAATCTCAGAGCGCTAATGGGAGTGCTTCGCAGGGTCAAGAGTGTGCGCGCCGTCGCTTCCGCGGACGCGAAGGAGTTCTCCCGCAGAATCGACGCTGAGATTCCACGATACCGCATGCTGGCAGCGTGCTTCGAGAGTTCCGCCGACCCCGGTGATCGGCGGCAACTGCAGGGCTCGCTCCACCACCTGCACAACCTGCGATTCGCGTTGCGCAACGCGTCAGCCTCGGTTGAACATG
Organism: Phycisphaerae bacterium; assembly: GCA_029260155.1. Taxonomy (GTDB): domain Bacteria; phylum Planctomycetota; class Phycisphaerae; order UBA1845; family UBA1845; genus OFTM285. The sequence continues at coordinate 16,751 of JAJDDU010000250.1, forward strand.
CCGACCGCCTCGTCGCGGGTATCCACAGCACGATCGACAATCTCCACGCGCCCGCGACGGGCCATGCGGCCTGACCGTTGTGGACGGAGGACTCGCGATGCGTGTCGCGCGCGGATACGGCTTGTCGGTGTGGTGTGAGCGTTCACCCATGCATTGTGCCGAGCTAAATACGCCGACATTCTGGACTTTTCTGCGCGAGTTCTCGCCAATCGAGCTGCGTTCGGACTGAATCAGGGAGGACGCACGCGTGGCTCGGGGGCGGGCCTCGTGCTATCGGACTGTCAGACTCGCGCGGTAGGTGCGGGCTCGGATCCTTGGGCGTGCCGTCCGGTCTGACGCGCATCTATGATCGCGACATGGCGGCCGCCGGCATTCCAAAGCGCGACGAGCGAAACCGCGTCATGGCTGTTCACGCGCTACGCGTGACTTTCGGAACGCACCTGTGTGCCGCCGGCGTTCCCCTTCGCACCGCGCAGGCCGCAATGCGGCACTCTAAACCCGCACTCGCCGCCAATGTCTACACCGATCCGAAGTTGCTCGACGTAGCCGGCGCGATGGACACGCTCCCCGATCTCATGCCTACGCCCGAAGCAGCACCCGTCCGAGCCACCTCCTGATCCGCATTTCCGACGCCGTCGCCACTAGTATTCACAGACGCGGGAGTAGCGCCGGGCCGCCTACCTTGCACTGAACCTTCCACGTACGCGCGTCCACCGGGGTCAACTCTGGTCACTTGTTGGCAAAATGGGAGGTTTTCGAGGGGTTTTGGAATAGCGTTGGGGAGTCGTCGTAACTCGCGCTCACGTCAAGAGTAAGACGCCGCTGTCGCTCGTGGACAACGGCCGTCAAGGCAAGCGGGTGATGAGATTCGAACTCACGACATTCACGTTGGCAACGTGACGCTCTACCACTGAGCTACACCCGCAAATGCGGTTTTTGGCTGCCTTGCACCACAATTCATCGAGGCGGCAGCCGTTTCCGCCGAGCCACGGCATGTTACACGAGGCTGGGACGATGGACAAGCATCGAAAAGCACGAATCCCGAAGCTCCGATTCACCGAAAGCCGAGGCGTCGGTTGGCACGTCACCTGCTGTGATCCTGGAACCGGGACGCCTCGACAGCACCGCTTCGGTATCAGCGAACGAGCCCGCGAGGAAGAGGCCCTTGCGGCGTATCACCGCTGGCTCGGTGAGCACCTGAACGGGGGAACGCCCAAGCCCCGCCCTGCCAGAGAACCGATGAGCCCCAGAGCAGTTGAACCGGCCCCAAGTCCAACCGGCTCCGAGCCAGGAAGCGTCATGGACATCGCTTCAGGGCTCACGGTCCTTGTGCGGGTGACTGCGTGGCGCAAACCGCAATTCCAAGAGCCCAACGACGATAGCGAGCAAAGCCATCGGACCCCCGGCTCCGCACAGAGGTGACATTGAAGTGGGGGCTACTTCCGCTTCGTCCTCGGCAGCTTGAGTGTCTCCCGCTCCCGGTTCCGTGTTACCACCGACTTGATTCACACAGATCTCTCCGATCTGTGTGTGCGAATCAGGGGCCGGGTCGATGCTGTCGAACAGCCTCGCATTACTACCTTCGTCCGTCCACTCCGATCTGCCCGCACCGCCGACAGCGAACACGCCAAAAAGTCCCGACGTATCCACTGACGCGACGAAGGCCAGTGCATTTAGATTCAGACCGGGGGGCCTGGAACAGGCACCGAAACGGGATTGGAGCTGCCGTCAAGGTTCGCATCAAAGGCGAACATTCCATCGTTGTTTTCGGGGAAGCTGATATCTTGAGAATAAAACGCTCCTCGCGTGCCAAAGACGTAGTTCGACGGCTGAACGGATGAACTGAAGTCCACGGATCCTGTTCCACCAGTTGGCAGAATCAAGAGCGTGGTTTGCCAGCCTTGAATCGAATCCGAGGCATCGCTATTGATGCTCACGACCATCGTGTCCGAGGACACAGTGTCGGCGTCCATCACCAGAGGCGTCCCCGCCGGGTTACTTGTTACCAGGTTGACGCCGCTTTGAGCATGCGCGGTCTGCACCAGTGACGAGCCGGACAGAACAAGTGTCACAAGCCCGAGTGCCGCGTACGCAGTTTTGTTCATCATGAACGTCGCCTTAGCCGGCCAACGAATGACAGCCCAATCAGAGCAAGTGCCGCTGCACCGGGTGCCGGAATTGGAGTCACAACGATCTCTCCGATCTGTGTGTGCGAATCAAAGCTCGGGTCGATGTTGTCGAACAGCAGAGGATTAATATCGTCGTCCGTCCACTCCGATCTGCCCAAACCACCGACAGCGAACACGCCAAACGATCCGGAGGCATCCAGCGAAGCAGAGAAGTCCAGCTCGAGCAAGTTTAGCCCGGGTGGCCCTGAAACGGGCACCGGAACGGGAGTGAAAGAGCCGTCTAGACTCGCGTCCATGGCGAACATTCCGTCGCTGTTTGCAGGGAAGCTGAGATCTTCAGAATAGAACGCTCCTCGCGTGCCAAAAACGTAGTCCGACGGCTGAACGGATGAATTGAAGTCCACGGATCCTGTCCCACCAGTTGGCAGAATCAAGAGCGTGGTTTGCCAGCCTTGAATCAAATCCGCGGCATCGCTATTGATGCTCACGACCATCGTGTCCAAGGACACGGTGCCGGCGTCCATCATCAGAGACGTCCCCGCAGGGTTGCTTGTTACCAAGTTGAGGTCGCCTTGAGCATACGCGGTCCAACTCAAAAGGACGGCGAACGAGAGTAGAGCACGAATCCGTTTCATCTGTATGCACCTTGTTCTTGAGAAACAGCGTCATTGGTTGCGTCATGCCAACGCCATATCGGAATTCGGTATGAAGCCAAGTTCTTCAAAGTAGAAAAGCCGGTTCGGACAAGTCGAACGAGACCTGCCCGTCGTACGTCAACGCCAGCCACATCCAGCGGCAATCCACCGGGAAGGAAACTGGGGCTGTTCGATGCCGTGGCAATCAAATCGGTGACGCTAATACTATGGTTGCCATTGACGTCGGCGAACTGGTCATAAGGCAGAATCGGGAAGAACGAAGGAATCTTCGACGAAACGAGCACCACATCGGTCACCGACGTCGAGCCGTTACGATTCGCGTCGCCATGCAGAATGTCGAAAAACTGTTCAAAGTCCGATCCCGGACCGAAAGCGCCGTCGAGCAGCGAACCACCCCCGGCAGCGCGGACCGGAGACGTATCGCCGGCTTCGCCATCGAGATTGATTAGCAGTGCGTCCGTGGGAAATGAACTGGGGAAAATATAGCTGGCGGTGAAGGTGACCGAGTTGTACGAAAAGAGAATCCCTGGATCGGGGGTCGTGTAGTCCGGCACATTCACGCCGGTCAGCGTGAGCGACACTAGCTGAATATCCACATCCTGATCGAATTCGATCTGAATGGTATCCAGGTTAACCCATGGCAATGGCAAGTCGGGATTGACCCCGTTGATTAAGGAGTACGAAGCCAAAAATGAATTAAGAGTTTTTGCGGCGGCGTGGGGTGTGGATGAGGGGTTGAGGGTGATGCCGCCGCAAAAGGTCGGTTGGACTGAACCGCGTCGGAGCGTGTCTGGGGTTTTAGGTGGACGAGTGCATGGCGTTCAGGGGC
>JAJDDU010000026.1 GCA_029260155.1 Phycisphaerae bacterium
CGGCTGCATTCGACAGCGAGCACAAAACGACTTGTACGCGTCGTACGCCTGCCCCGTCCCCACAGGTCCCTTACGCTGCCGGTCGGCATCGATGGCCGCAATCATTGCGGCCTGCAATTGCACGGGGGCCGTACGAATCATCGTTACGTACTTGTCCTGCTCGATTTGACAGGCCGCCTCATCGACGATCACCAGCGAGATGTCACCACCGGCCTTCTCAGCGAGGTACGCGCTTCGAGCCAACAGAGCCACCGCCTGTCGCGCATCGCCGTGGTCGCGGCTCGCGAACGCCGCGATCTTCTCGATGACACCCTGCTGGACGGCATCGCGCCGTATCGCCTTCTCGACGCGGATTCTCAGAATATGCTGGAAACGCTCACCGAAAAATGAGCCAGAAGTGCATCGAAAATGAAGCCACCTAGTCGTGAAGAATACTGTTCTTGAACGTGTTGTCCAATCTCCTTTGTGGTTCCTTTGGTCGTTTGTTGACCATCGTTGAGCGTTCGTAGGCGTTCCCCTTGTCGTGGCGGTCTCGGTCCGGCGCCAGCCTCTTCGGGGAGGGGAGGAAGCCGGGGGTGTGGGGGCAGAGCCCCCACGAAAGGACTCCGCGCAGGGTTTCCGAAAGCCAGAGACTCAGGGTTCACTGTTTGGGCTCCCCTCCTTGCTTCTTGTGTCGCTTCAGGCTGGCTTTGAGCCGATAGCTGTCGCCGGTGATGTCGAGGATGTGGACGTGGTGCGTGAGGCGATCGAGCAAGGCGCCGGCGAGTCGTTCATCTTCCGCGAAGATCTGTGGCCATTCCGCAAACGGCAGATTGGTCGTGACGATCAGACTGGTTTGTTCGTAGCACTGGCTGAAGAAGCCGAACAGATGCTCGGCGCCACTGCGATCCAGCGGGATGTACCCGAGCTCGTCGATGACGATCAGATCGTTACGACAGATCTGCTTTTCCAGTCGCAGAAGCTGTCGTTCTTCCCTGGCTTCGAGGTAGGTGTTCACCAGGCCCGAGGCCGTGAAGAAGCGAACCTTGTGTCCACGCCGACAGGCTTCGCGTCCGATCGCGACGGCCAAGTGCGTTTTACCCACGCCGGGCGCGCCGTTCAGCACGAGGTTGGCTCGTTGCTCGACGAACTGGCATCGGGCCAAGTCCAACACACGCTTCTTGTTGAGTTTGGGTACGGTAGAGAAGTCGAAATCGGCCAGTTCCTTGACCACGGGAAACGCAGCCTGCAAGATTCGCCGCTGGATTCCTTGGGCTTGGCGGTTCTGGACTTCCAACTCCGCCAGTTGCTGCAGGAAGAGTTCATACGAAGCGTCTTTTTCATTGCATTGCCGGGCGACCGCTGGGTACTCCCGCAGGAACGTGGGCAGCCGTAGCGTCTTCAAGTAACTGGCCAAGAGAAGCAGTGGATCGTTCATGCGGCCACCTCCTCTCCATCCAGGAGTCGGTCGTAGATGTCGGCCGGCCGAACACCGCTGTCCACCGCAAGAAGCTCAGGGCGATCTGAAAGGTCCAACCGAGTCGTAGGCCGTAGTGGTTCGTTGCGCAGCACGCCCAGCACCGCATCGTCGCTGAACGCCCGACGACGGGCACACAGGCTGACCGCCTGCCGGACGTCCTCTTCGGGATGCTTCGTGAACAACAGCAGAATGTTGATGTACTTGCGCGTTCCGTCGGATTCGTACCGATACTCCAGTTCCCGGCGCATGAGGTCGAAGTCTTCGCCCCACGGTTGACCCTTGAACGCTCGCGCGTTGTCCAGACTGCCCGGCTTGATCTTCAGGAGCATCAGATAATGGTCGGGCACCAGGGTGTACTGGCCCTTGTCGTGGCTCCGTGGATGAACGGCGACTCGTTCGTGCTCACACCAGATCTCGACACGATCGACGAACGCCTTGACGTTGACCGCGTGATGGGCCCATCGTACCGGCGCCGAGTAACTGTTGGTCTCGAACTGCACGAGAGACCGTTTGTCGATAAACGTGTCGATCTCACGGCAGGCGCAGAACGGATGCTCCGGCAGCGGCAACAGACGCTGCTTCTCTTCCTCAAACATCTCGCGTCTCGTCTTAGCTTGGTGCGGCTTCGGTCCGGGTCGGTCCAGATCCTTCCGGCAATCTTCGAGCAGCTTGGGGCCGAGTTCCGCCAACGCGCCGACGGCCGGGATGGGGGTCAGATAGGTTCGTTCCGAGCGCTTGGCCAGGTTCTCGACATCCCCCTTCTCGTTGCCGCGGGCGACGTTGCAGAATCGCGTATCGAACAGATACCAGCTTCGCAGTTCGCGAAACCGCTTGTTGAGCCGGCGATCTCGACCCTTACCCACCTGGATCACAGCGGATTTGAGGTTGTCGTAGGCCAGTCGCCTGGGGACACCGCCGAAATGCGCGAAGGCTCGGACATGACCATCCAGGAACGATTCCTGGTTGGCCCGTTCGTACGGCCAAACAAACGACGCCTTGGAGTAGCACAGCCGCATGCAAAAGAACTGGGCCTTGCGTTGGACACCGTTCTCTTCGATCCAGCCCTCGTGCCAATCCACTTGCGCTTCTTCACCCGGCTCGAAGGCCAAGGGCATGAAAACTTCCTGGGTGTGCTGCTTGATCGCCTGGATGTAGCGACGCACCGTGGTCACCGAACCGGTGAAGTCGTGTTCGTCGCGCAGACGTTCGAAGATGCGTTGCCCCGTGTGCGTTTGTTTGGTGCGACCGAGCTTATCCTGCTCCAACCACGCATCGATGATGTGCTTCACCGGCTCAAGGGCCGGCTTGGGCCGTGGCTTCAAGAGTCGATACCCCGGCGGTATCGGGTTCGCGACGGCCTTGGCCACCGTGTTGCGGGCGTAGCCCAGTTCCTGTGAGATGGCCCGCTGGCTCATCCCGTCCACAAGATGCTTGCGTCTGATCAGATCGTGTTCGTCCACCGTCAACATCTCCTGCCTCCCTGCGTTGGGCACCATTGCCAAATACAGGGTAAGCCTTGTTGCGGTGGCTCAAAATTCGATGCGCGGAAACCTAGCCAACCGGCTCAATATTCAATGGGTGTTTCCAGCTTGTGTTTCAACGTCAAGTGCGATCAAGGCGTGCCAAAGTCGTCCCTTGCTTCGATGTACTTGTATACCCGTTTACGCGTATCATTGCAAGAGAAAACCGTCACCAAATGCCACAAAGTGGCACTCTGTCTATCGAGGCACGAAACGCGCTCGGCGTTTCGCGTTGGAGAGATCAATGCCTTCCAGGATCAAAGACAAC
>JAJDDU010000251.1 GCA_029260155.1 Phycisphaerae bacterium
CCGGCGTCCCATTACAGTCTGCGCGTGAAGAAACGGACGCGTATCGCCCTCAAGATCCTCGCCTATTCGGTCGTTGGTCTCGCTGTTGCCTCCTTCGCGATTTTCCTCTGGCTCACGCGCACTCCTACTACGCAGCTCGTCGACGCTTCGGGCGAGAGACTCACGATCGGGAGCGACCGTGATCGAGAGGGAGAGACCCCTGGTGGCTCAGCCTTTGAAGCGGCGCGGGCGATGATCGAGGGCAAAGAGTTTGCGGCGGCCAAGGAGATTCTCCTGCTTGTCATCGAGGAGTCCGATCGCGATGGCGAGGCCTGCATCCTCCTATGCGACGTTTCGCGCGAACTCGAAGATGTGGAGGACGCGGTGGACTACGGTCTCAAAGCCATAGGACTCCTGCCCGAGAGTGCTGAGGCACACCTCTCGTACGCAAAAGCTCTGGGTGCCCAGATATTCTCCGACATGCAGAGCGTAAGCGGGATGTTGAGCGCAATGGCGCGAGTGGGTCAGCTCAAAAAGGAGATCGAGCGCGTGATAGAGTTGGACCCCGACGACACCGAGGCACGGACCATGCTGGTCTTCTACAACATGGCCCCGAAACCCATCGGCAACATCGACAAGGCAATCGAGGTGAGTCGCGAGATCCAGTTGCGCGACCCGGTGGTTGGCATGCAACTGCTTGCCGCTTGCTACCACCAGAACAACGAGACCGAGCGAGCCATCGCACTTTTGCTCAAAGGCATCGACGAACATCCGGTCGAGAACAGCTTCCACGTCGCACTCGCAGATATCTACTCGGAGGAGGAGCGCTTTGACTCCGCGGACGCTGAGTATGAAGCGGCGCGGCAGCGCGAGAAAGACGAGGCGTACTACCGTTCCCTTTACGGCCAGGCGCGGATGCGCATCCGAAACGAGTTCGAGGCCAAACGCGCGGTAGAGCTGCTCGACGCATTCATCGCGGATGAGCCTGACGGCGAGACGGTGTGTTGGTCCACCGAATTCTGCGCAGCCGTTTCACCGCCGCAACAGGGCAGCGGATGCTGGCGGAATGCGAGATTCGACGGCGTCGATTGCACCACAGCGCCTGCTCTTTGACAACGTGATACCGAAACTCGCTCCGAACCTGTTGCTGACGCAGACCAGCGGCGCCTGGGCGTGAGATGCGGCGACTTTCTCTTCTACGCGGCGCGTTGGAGGGTGACGACAGGCAGATGTTTGTTGCCGTCATGGAAGCCGACCTGCAGTGTTGGTCCACCGATTCTTGCGCTGCCCTTTCGCCGCCGGTTCAGGGTCTCGAACAGCGACAGAATGCTGGATTCTACGGCGTCGATTGCACGACGGCGCCTGCTCTTTAACAACGTGATGCCGAAAATCGAGCTGAGACCGTCGCAGGCGCGCACGTCCAGCGAGGAGACGCAAGACGAGGTGGCCGACGCTTCTACGCAGCGCGTTTGAGCGTGACGACAGGCAGATGTTGCTTGCCGTCATGGAAGTCGACCTGCAGTGCGAACCGATCACCGGGCTGTCCTGCGATGAGTGTGCGAGGCACGGCGCAGGGCGAGCGACGAGGCCAGCGCTTGCGCGGTTCGATGCGTGGTTGCTGATTGGCCGGTCGCAATCGGAAGTACACCTCGTTGGGCGTCTTCCCTTCGAGCGTCATATGTGGACGATGTTGGTTGTACCAACTGACGAACGAACTAACCTCGTTGCGAAACGTCTTTCGTCGTTGCGGGACCAGAATCCTGCGCGTGCTTTCGTCCTTCATGGTTCTGATGAAACGCTCGACCACGGCGATGCTCCCGTGCTGTCCAACCGCGCCGTAGCGCGGACGGATTCCCTTGCCGCTACACCAGCGTTTGAAGCCCGCGGACCAGAAGATCGCGTCCTTGTCGCAGATGAGGTACTTTGGAGTCGCGCCGGTGCTTGCGATCGTCCTGCCAAGGAAGGCACGCACAGTAGTCGACTTGGGTCGCGTTGGAGAAACTGCGAAGCCCATTGCACGCCGCGAGTAGTGGTCGATGACCACAGCTACCCACCAGCAGAACGGCCAGCACTGCGGCAGCGCGAACGGCAGCCACGGCGCCCAGAATCCAACTCCCACGGGCACGGCGGTCAGATCAACGTGCCATACGTGATTCGGTCTCTTCGCAGTCACCACACGGCCGCTCGATGTGCCTGGTTTCCGTGGCACCGGACGTGGCGATTCCTTGAGGATTCGTCCGACCGTCGTTGCACCAAGATGAAGGCCCGCGCGGCACAGTATCTGGGCGATTTTGACCTTGCCCAGAGCCGGGCACAGGACCTTGAGACGTTGCACGGCATGACGCACGAAGTCGGGGAATCTATTCACGGGCTCGCAAACCTGCAGGAGTGCATCGGAGCCCTCCTCGTCGATTCGTTTCATCCAGTATGCGATGGTGGCTGCTGTTACCAGAAACGCATCGGCCGTCTGCCTCGCGGACCAGGCTCGTGCAGCGCGCAACTCAAGGATGGACAGTCGCTCGGTGGGTGCGTAGTGTGGCCGCTTGTGCGGAGCGATCGAATTCATGCGGGCGTCCTTGATGCGAATCTCCTCGGTGAGCAGAGCCACATGCTGCCGAAGCCTGTCGTTTTCCGCCTTGAGCCGCACCCGCGCGATGGGGCTGTTGACGGCCCAACTACGCGTGAACGCCGTGGCGTATTGGGCCAAGGAGATGACGTGCAGCATGGCGGACTTGACACGCTGCGGCCAGACTCGTGGGAGCGTGATTCTGAGCGGATTCTTCTGTTCGGTCATGTTGCCTCCAGACATTGCTGGAGCATAGTATAACAACCTGCAATGGAAGGCCTTACGAGCAATCCCGCCCGGCGCAAAAATCGGTGGACCAACACACCACCCGAGCGTTGATCGCCTTGCGTGTCCAGCCGTTTGCGATCATCCGAGCCCGCACGGTCTTGAGTTTCAGCGGGCCGAAGTCCGCCGCCCGCTCCGTACCGTACAACTCGGCCAGCGGCTTGACCGCCGACTTGATCCAGGACAACTCGGAGGTGTGCTCGCCGTCCTTGACATAATAGCCCTCGGCGAACGTCCAGAACCGAGCCGTCAACTCGTTGACGGTGATCTCCTCCGGCCGGACCGCAAGGTGTCCGCCGGATGCCTCCCACTGCGCGATCAACGTGCCGTACTTCTGTCGGCTCTCCGGCGAATCGTACAGCCCGAGATACCGGCGCACGCCGCCCAACTCGACGAACGCGCGATCGCCGCTCTTGTTCTTCTGTTTGCGGTACTTGGGAATCGATGTGCGTGCCATCGGAACGGCCTCCATACTGCCAACGTATCAGGAGATACGTTTGGGCGTCATGGTTACAGCCGCTCCGCCGCGTCGGCGGGTATCGCAAACCCTTGCGATTCAGCACTTTACGTCACTGGAGCCGAGGGGACTCGAACCCCTGACCTCCTGCATG
>JAJDDU010000252.1 GCA_029260155.1 Phycisphaerae bacterium
AACAACTATCACGTTGTTGTTTGAATGAAGGTCGATCCCGGCATACAGTGTCATCGCAAGCCTCCTTGTTCGTGTACCTGTTGTTCCGTTCAACGAACTAACAGGATACCGCTCGGAGGCTTGCTAGATGATTATCAGTCGCCACGTGAAAGCCACTGGTTATGGACTATTCGTCAACCTGTCAGCCGCTTGTTGTCCTCGTTTTCGACCGCAAAGCATGGCATAAGCGCTTTCTTGACAATGGTTTGCAAGCGGAGCTTCCTATTCCCAAGCTGGACGTCGGCGGTTCGAATCCGCTCGCCCGCTTCGACACGCCGCCACAACGGCCTCGTCCCCCAAGAGAACTCCAGGCGCTGCTGCCGCCTTTCAAAATCGGGCTGAACCTGCTCCGTAGGATCCCCCCCCTCTATTCGTGCGCCGGCACAATTGCGCTATCACTTCAGGCGGCGTAGACGATGAAGGATGAGCACGACCAGCGAGTCGCCACGGATGGTGTTGCTGACGGCGCGTGCGGTGGGCAGAGACGCGCTGCCGGAGTATGCGTACCGTAACAGCCCGAAAAAGTCTACCCAGCATCAGTTGTTTGCATGTCTGACACTCAAGGCGTTTTTCAAAACCGACAATCGTGGGATCGTCGCTATCTTGGAAGATCCGCCGGCACGGTGCGTAGTCATCGACCGTAGTATGGACTGCTGTGGCAGATCGAAAGGGTGAACAGCATGACCGAACGCCTCTTCGGCTCGGCCCTCCGTGCCCGAGGGTATTGGCAGCAATGCCGCGAGATCATCCTGCGCGCCGCCGCCGCCGCTAATCGTGCCGGTCTATTCCGGCCCGGTGACGGCGGTAGTGAAGTCTGCGTAGTCGTCGAGATCGATGTCGGCGTCGTGCTCGAAATCAAAAATCCGGCAACACGGGGTTGTGTCTGTCGCGGGGCCAGTGAAACACGCCTGGAGATTGCCGAAGTCAAACAGGTCGACGGCTCCGTTGCGATCGAAATCACCCATTGTGAGCGGCAGGCCGGTTATCGCGTGGTGGAAGCCCAGGTCCGCGTTGGCTTGGTCCGCGCCCTCGTCGCCACTGGTCGTCATTGCGTCGAGGCCGAGGCTGGCTGCGGTGTCACTTCCGGCGTCCACGCAGGGGCTGTTCGGTGCTTCACCGACGCCTGCTTCACTGAGGTAGTAACAGCCCAATGGCCCAGGAGCGAACAGCGGATCGACGCTCAGGTTGTGCGTTTGCCAAGAGAGAACGCCGTTGCTGACAGCCACGTTTTCCGCACCGCCCTGGACGTCGCTGTAGTCGACTGTGACCGTGGCGCTGTGCAGTGTTAGTTCGGTGTTTTGTGGGGGCAGGTCGTCCCAGAGGATGGAATCCTGGATCGAGTGCTCACCGTTGTAGAATGCGACGGCGCTCTGCCCGGTGTTGGCCACCGTCGTACAGTTTTGCAGGCTAACCGAACCCCCGAGGCCGAACACGGCCCCGCCGTCGCCGCCTCCCTCGTTTTCAGCAAACAGGCAGTTCCGCACGGTGGCCACCGCATCGTCGAAGCGCAGTCCGCCGCCAAGACCGCCGGAGCGATTGTTCGTAATCGTGCAGTCCTGGATTAGCGGGTAGCCTTCGTCAAAGTGTATCCCGCCGCCACCGCCGGCCCCTGAAGTATTGCCCACGATTCTGCAATTGGTGATCCGCGGATTGCTGTTGATGCCGTGGATGCCGCCGCCGGAGGCTGCATTGCCGTTGGTGATGGTGAATCCGTCGAGTCGAGACTGTGGCTGCCCGTTGTTCGGCGGGAACTGCTGGAAGTTCTGAAACACCACGGCGCTGCCGGCGTTTCCGCCGTCGATAATCGTGTGGTCGGGACCGGCTGCCCCCTTGAGAAGAATGATCTTGTCGGTCGTGTTGATGAAGAGGCTCTCGCGATAGACGCCCGGGCCGACGAGGATCGTGTCGCCCTCCTCGGCTGCGGTGATCGCGGATTGAATGGTTGCAAACTCGTCGGGCACTGCGCGGATTGTGTGACACTCGTCGGGCACGCCGTTGTCGTCTGTGTCGTCGCTGGTGCCGTTGTCGATGTCGACGAAGTCGGGCACGCCGTTGGTGTTGCAATCGAGGGGGCAGGGGATGTTGTGGTCCGCGAAGCCCGCGCAAATCTCGAAGAAGTTTGGCGTGCCGTTGGCAGGGTCGCCGTCGACGTCGTCAACGGCCAGCACTTCGATGGCCGTCAGTTCGTGGGCCGAATCGCTGCCGCTTCCGCCGCTGGTGATGAGCGACCAATCGGTAAAGAGCTGACGGGTCCGTTCCAGGCCCTCCGCCTCGCCATAGGTTGCGCCCATTTCGGTGCGTATGTCCCACCAGACGCCACCGAGCACGCGCCCGCATTGATGAATCCCGCCGAAGCAGGGGTACTGGATGTTTGGGTTTGCGAGATTGCGAATGTGCGCGCCGGGCCCTGCGAAGTCGCGGCCGGTGATGGGGTCGTCATAGAGCAAAACGCCTACCGAGTCGCCGAACCCCTCGCCGAACGCTCCTTGGGGCAGTCCGAGTTGACTGACGACAAAGTGGCCATACTCGTGGGCGATGATGCTCGAATAGGCGCTGTTGACGCATCCGCCGCCGGTGCTGAAGAAGTTTATCGACGGTCCACCGGCACCGGAGAAGAAGGCGTTGCAGGGGAACAACGGGCTGTCGGTGATGTTGACGTTGCACGGAATCCGCAGGTCGAGGCCGTCGTAGTCGGGCTGCCGATCCTTGAAGAAATCGTGCGTCAGCGTCGTGTGCAGAAAACCGTTGATCTGAGAGGTCAACCACTCAGCCGGTGTGGGGTTGAAGAACAAACTGACAGGCCCTGGCGGCGTCACGGATTCTTCGATGTGCAGTTCCCCTCCCTGTGCATTAAAGATCTTCGCCCAATCGCCGATCAGGTCGCCCTCGACGGTCACCGGGGAGCTGCCGAAGTGCGGAATTGTGAAATCGCCGTCGCCATTACTGAACGCCGTCCCGCCGCCCTGAACACGCACGCGGATATTGTCGAGCGCCGTCCACTCCGGCGGGTTGGAGCCGCGGTCGGGTGCCGTGCCCGGCGTGGCCTGGCCTTCGACTTGGCCCGTAATATCGATGTTGTAGACTTCATTGCGTACGTGCACCATCTCGCCAGCGGTCGCATCGACGAAGAAAGTGTACGCTTCGAACAGGTTCAGCGCAGGCTGCATGCCGAGGAACTTCCAACAGCGGACTGGTGCGGGCCGGTCTTGGAAGAAAACGACCAGCTCGGGTTCGGACCACGAAGGGAGCTGTGCGTATGCAGGCAGTCGTCTTGTTGTTTCGACGGCCAAGGCAGGGTCGATGGTCTTGCCCGCGAATCCTCCGTTCGGACGTTTGGCCACGTGGCCGCCGGCATACACGACGCGATCGGGCGTTCCGCGCAACACGAGAAGGTTGATCAGGGCGTCTTCCACCGGCAAACCGTCCATGAACTGCCTGTAACGGAAGACTGAAAACCGCTCACTGCCGAGCGTGTTTTGGCTTTGCAAGTGAGCGTCGTCGGCGGCGAAGCCCAGCACGGAGGAGAAATCTCCGAGGAAAGCCCTGGCAGCATCTGAGGGCGAGTCGCCGACGGACATGGGCTGACCGAATACGGCGACCCGACCTGCGCCCTCGTTGGCGACGCGAACGTCCGGGTATCGCTGGTTCAGGTTGTGCACAGCAGCGGCACGCGCTTCATCCGGCGATGGTTCAGCCAGCACCCCAGCGGGGACGCTTGCAATTGCCAGCACCAGTCCCAGTTTGAATAGCCCGCGACAGCGGTTCTGCGTTGATCCGTGGAAACCGATAACGTTCATTCGCCAACTCCGTTGTTTGTCCGTGGCACATTGTATCAGGAATGGCAGGTTGTTCGCAATCGGTAGCGAGGAATCCGGCTGGCTGGAGTGACATTCCGGCTTGATTCCTCGCTGGGTTTGGAATGAAACGGGCAAACTCCGTGGACACGGGGAATCCTAGTATCGGTGGAGGAGTTGACTTTACAGCGAGCCTTTTCGACAATGCCAACTTCATGCAAAGGGCTGTTCGTGTATTGCGCTGTTGGCTCGCCGTTTGGGCGTTGGCTGCATCCGCGTGTGGGTGCTCGCTGTTCTCTTGGCTTGCGCCCGCGACGGCTCCCAACGATCCGGCTGCTGTCGGCGACGATGGGCGGCGGTCTCCGCTGCATCGCGGGCGTACTGCCGAAGATGAAAACGTGGTCGTCGTCCGCCTGGCGTTCGATGTGACGCGCGTCATCGTGGGGACATCGGCTTTGAAGGAACGCAGAGACGAAGCGTGGCGGCACGTGGACGAGTTGCGTCTTCAGCCGACGTTGCATGCGAACCTGGCGCGCAACGGATTCCGCATGGGCGTTGTTCGGGCAGATGAAGGTGACGCGTTGCGTGGCGTGTTGGATTCCGCCGGGGCGCGCTACGAGCGCATGGCCCTTCGGGTTCAGGACGGCGTTCCCCTGTCGATCGACCTGGGTTCGATCGTGGGCAGCCGGGACGTGTTTCTCACGCAGTCCGACGGGCGTCTCGTGGGCACGTCGTTTTCACACGTGGCCAAGTTCATCCACGTGGACTACGAAGTCTCCGTGACCGACGAGCCCCGAACGACGCTTCGGGTAACGCCCGAGCTGTTCAAGGAGAGTAAACACCCCGAATGGAGTGTCCGCGATGGTGCACCCCGCTATCAGAAACTCTATGAAGGTATGCGTTATCATGATCTGGCGGCTGAACTCGACGTCGTCGAAGGGGAAATGTTGATCCTTGGCGCGGCGGACGCCGATGAGCAACCTTGGACGTTGGGAAACACGATGCTGGTGGATACGGTCGACGGAAGCTCCTGGGAGACCATCCTCTGCATCCAGCCGAAAGTGTATCGCAATGCGGACACTCCTGGGCAGCGGCCATGACTGAAGAACCTCGAACATCCGAGTCGAGACCGGGACCCGTCGCGTCGGACGCCTACTATCGCAACCTGTTCGAGCACGCCGGCGTTGCGATGATCTCCAGCGATACCGACCTTATCATTCGTGCCTGGAACGGGGCGGCCGCCATGATGTTCGGTGCGTCTGGCGAAAGTATGATTGGCGCGTCGGCCATCTCCGTGATTCCCGGTGAGGGGCGCGTCGAAGGGGAGCGGTTGATGCGCCGAACAATCGAGCGAGGTACGGTCGAGGCGTACGAGTTCAAGCATCGGGATGCGCGAGGCGAGGGGCGCGACCTGGCCGTTACCATTTCACCCGTTGTAGACGACGACGGAAATCGCCTCGGCGTGCTGGGGTGTTTTCGTGACATCACGCGCCGAACAACGTTGGCGGTTGAGCTGGCCCAACGCAACAAGATGGCCTCGCTCGGGCGGATGGCTGGGGCGCTGGCCCATCACTACAACAATGTCTTGGGCGGCGTGGTCACCAGCATCGACTTCGCCCTGTCGACCGACAACCCGTCATTTCAGGACCGCGCCCTGCGTCAAACCAGCCATGCCCTCGCCCGTGCGACGAAGATCAGCGAATCTCTCCAGGCCATCGCTGAAGGCGATCAGAAGCACGAAGATGAGTGCGACCTTACGGAGCTGATTCTCTCGGTCGCGGAATACATGGAGTCGGAGCTGGGCGGCCTGGGCGTTGAGCTCGAGTTGCAACTCAAGGCCAGCTGCGTTACGCGCGTCCCGCGTGCTCAACTCATCACGGTCATCGAGAACATCCTGCACAACGCCGCAGACGCCATGCCCGACGGAGGTAGGGTCACGATCGCGACGCGCATCGAAGATGGCGTCGTGACGCTCACGATCACGGATACGGGTTGCGGCATGGACCCCGCGCGCATCCGCGATGCATTCGATCCATTCTACAGTACCAAGACGAGCGAGGTCATGGACTTCGAGCATCACCCCGGCTTGGGGCTGACGATCGCGCATGGCATTCTACAGGTCCTCGGTCACTCGATCACCATCGAGTCTGAACCGGGCAAGTCCACCACCGTCTCAATCCGCTTCGACCCTGAATCAGTTAAGGTTGACTGACTCTCCCCGCTACGCACCACTCGGGTTCGCGAATCGAAACCGGGGCGCAGCCAGTATTGACGTACCGCCCCGCGCCGTCGGCGAAGTGCAAGCAGGCTACCGAGCGCGAGAACGGCGAGCGTGCCTGGCTCGGGGATCGTGAACGTCATCGCGAAGCCTGCGTCGTACTTCCTTCCGCCACCGGGGGTGTTTCCGCCGCCGGACATCATCGTGGTGATGCGCATCAGATCACCGGTCGTCGCTGAAAGAGTGGTCTCAAAGAAAGGGGTATTCTCGGTGAGCGTCAAGAGCGTCTCAGCTTGGGTCACGTTTTCAAACACGACGCTTGCCGTCCCCTCAAACTCGATGGTGGCTTCGGTGCTAAACCCGTAGGTCCAGTCCAGCTCATCGACGGGCATGATGAACTCGATGACTGAAGAGAGCTCCCCCTCCGCCATCCCACCTGGGTTGTCACCGCCAGGGGAAAGGGATCCGCGATAATTCGCGACGAAATCGACGAGCACTAACATCCTGTCGTCGTCGTTCGCGACGATGCGCGAGGTGCCGCTAGCGCCGGCGCTGGCCCCAAGGCTTCCAGGCTGAGTCCAATCGAGTGCCCCAAAATGCATTTCCGGGTCCGCCGCGTCAAACGTGGTCCCCGAACCGAACGCCGGAGGCCCGCCGTCAAAGACGTTAGCCGTTCCACTGCCGCTCGCCTCGTGCGAGGAAAAAGTAATCGTCTCGCCTCGGACGAAACCACTACCCACGAAACATACCACGAAGCTCCAACTAGCAAATCGTAAACGCATTCGATCAACTCCCTCCCGACAGGACTCTGTACCAAGAACGCGGAAGTGATACTAGGCAGCACGTCCGCACTCTCACCACGCCATTATACCAAATCAGAATCCGCAACACGCATCAAAAACCGTTTCGACGCCCGAGAAAGCGTCCGACGGAGCCCCCTTATGGTTGAGTACCCCAGCCTACCGAGGGGGCGGGCCATGCGCCCGCCCCCTGTCAGGTTTACAGATTCGTCACGGCGTTTGCGTCGCTGCCATCACACCAGGCGTCGTCGCGAAGACCTCGATTCTGTCTGTTTACGCTGCGCCGACCAGGAACGTCTGGTCCCGTATGGTTTCATTGTGGAGGATTCGAAACGGGGACGCAGATAGTTTTGTGCGTGGTTTGGTTTGTCAATGATCGACAAGGCATCGCGGGACGAGCACGCCCGCGTACCCGTCGGCACCCTCCCACCGGCCATGCTCGCGTTCCGTGACAATACGCCCTTGGCCGTCATCCCATCTCCGTTCGGCGACGGCGTGTCGCTCATCCATCCCGAAGCCCCTTCCGGTGATGGCGACGGCGACGGTGATGTCGACCTCGACGACTTCGCAGCGTTTCTGGACTGTGTCACCGGCCCTGGCGGCATTATTGGCCTCGGTTGTGACGAATTCGACTTCGATCTCGACACCGACGCCGACCGGGCCGACTTCAGCCATTTTCAATCCGCCTACACGGGCGCTGACTCGCGCAACACCGGCCCATAATCAACCGCGAGTGGAAACACTTGCGTCCGCAAAGCGACCCCCGGAACAGCCCACGAATCGTATGGTGTGTAGGCAGGCGAGAATATTCGGGCGGCAAGCAACGCCCACCCGACGCGCTGCGGACACGACAGCGAGGCGGACATGACACTCACGGGAATTGTTCACGATTTTCAGCCGAGCTGTATGCAGCCGGGCGGAGGAAACTCCGTGCTCACCTTGCCGCTAGCAACCGGCCATCTTCTCGACCGCGTTGAAAAAGCACTCTTGGCGGTCGGCTGCAAGTGCATTCAGGTAGTGCCCGCCTTTGAACCCGATGCAGATTATGAGGAACGGCTCAATGCGATCGCGCGCGTGGCCGACATCTCCGTCGTCACCCCCGATCAACGCGGCGAACAGTTCCTCGACGGCGAGCCCGCGGACAGCCTCTTGATGATCGATCCGCGATACTACCCCACCGACGGCTTCGACTTTACGCGACTGATCGCACTTCACTCCGAACACCGAGCGGCCGCCTTCATCGCCGGTGTAAGCCGGGATGCCGGCGAGAAAGTGGAACGCGTACTGTTCGATTCAGCCGGCAACGTTCGCAAGATACAACGCGTATTCGACCAACTCGTATGGGGCCAGAACGATACCATGATCATCCCCGCGTGCGTGATCCCGTACATGCTCGCCATCCACGGACCGCAGTTCCCGCTCTCGGCCATGAGGCAGAGATTGGCGGCCCGCGGCGTCCCCTTGAACGATCTGCCCGCCCCAGCGAGCACGGCCCATCTTAATCGGTCAGAGGACCTACTGCGGATCTGCTGGGATTCCGTCCATGCCCAGGCGGGCCCGGACCGGCACCAGAACGACGGCCACGTAGCTTCGGCTGAAGATGTAGTAATTGCACCATCCGCCCGACTCGTCGGACACGTCGTGCTCAACGCCGGCGCGCGCGTCGAAGAAAACGCAACGGTCGTCGGGCCCACGCTGCTCGGATGCAATGCCATCGTAGGTCGCGGCGCGACGGTGGCGCAGTCGGTGCTTCTCGACCGCGCGCGTGCGCTGCCCGACGCGGTCGTCCACCACCAGGTCGTAGCCGGCGGAGATGACCCGGCGCCCGCCCCGACGCGCGTGTCCATTCGCCAGCCCGTCCCCGCACTCTCGGACGAGCACTTTCAGGTCGTCGTGGACGGCCAATGCCGCGACCCACTCCGTTCGCACGGGCGAGGATCGACCCTCGGCCTCAAGCGAATCGTCGACATCGTCACCAGTCTCGTGGGACTCGTCTTGCTGGGACCACTGATGCTCGTGACCGCTGTGCTGGTGAGGGCAACATCGCCGGGTCCGGCTTTCTTCACGCATCGAAGAGAGGGCAAGGACTCAAGCGTCTTCGGCTGCATCAAATTTCGCACCATGCGCACCGACGCCCACGACCTACAACGCGAGATTGCTGCGAAGAACGAAGCGGACGGTCCGCAATTCACCATCACCAACGACCCTCGAGTGACGCCGCTCGGCAGATTCCTCCGCGCCACCAACATTGACGAATTGCCGCAGCTCGTAAATGTGCTCCTCGGGCAGATGAGTCTCGTCGGACCACGCCCCTCTCCGTTCAGAGAGAATCAGGTGTGCGCGCCGTGGCGTAGCGCCCGCCTGTCGGTGCGCCCAGGCATAACGGGCCTTTGGCAGATTTGTAGGCACGCACGGGCTGAAGGCGACTTCCACCAGTGGATCTACTACGACACTGTCTATGTACGCAATCTCTCCATGTGGCTGGACTGCAAGATTTTGTTCTACACGATTGTGACCCTCGGTGGCTCCCGCAGCGTACCGTTGAACAAGATATTGGTCGAAGACGTCCCGAGCGCTTTCACCGTCCGCGGACACGGACCTCAGCCGGTTCAGTCATAGAAAGCCGAAGGGGGCGAACAGTCAGTAGAGAAACTGAAGGCCTATCTTGTACGATCCCACCGTTTGCGTGCAGTGTTGCACACGAGCCGGAACCCAGGGCTGTTCGCCGACGCACCGCAGTTCCACCTCGTCGCCACGACTGAGCGACTGCCTGCAAACAACGCCGGCTCCATTAGTCCCCAAGTTCTCGCCGCGAGCGATGAACACTTCATCGTCGAAGCGTATTTCGAGAGGTTCGGACCAGATATGAAACCGGGGCTGCGCTCGCTTGCCGAAGTACGCATCCAGCTCGGTCTCCTCACACTGGCGCAAGTCCTTCAGCCAGCCACTGACGACCGCCTGAAGATCAACATTTACTTGTCCCATGGTCCATAGCTCCACTACATGACGACCAACCTGTCTACTTGGAAGCTTTGCCGCCGCGCCCCAACAGCTTACCCAGCAAGCCGGATCGGGACGGAGACTCACCTGTGACCGCCCCGTGCTCCGGCGCTAGTTTCTGGGCTATCTCGCGGATCGCCGTCCGGCACTTACTGTCCGGTGAGCCCGCGCCGATGGGATGCCCGTAGTCCACAGACGCCGAGACGTACTGGTAGTCATTCGGAACGATCGCGAAAACCGGGCGGCGAAAGTGCTGCTCGACGTCCTTGAGCGTAATGCGCTCATAGTCGGCGTTGTAACGGTTCAAAACGATCTTCACGACGTCCGGGTCGGTTCCCATCTGCATCAGTGCTTCGTAGATGCGGCGAGCATTGCGTATATACGGAACTCCGAGCTGCGTCACGATCAGCACAGTGTCCGCGCGGGAAACAGCCACCACACCGAGAAAGTTGTAGGTCCGCGGTAGGTCCACGATGACATAGGGAAACGTCTCCGCCAGCATGCGGAGCATTTGCTCAACGCCGTCCGGCGTCACGTCACGCGCCTCG
>JAJDDU010000253.1 GCA_029260155.1 Phycisphaerae bacterium
CATGCAGTTGCGTGCGAAGCTCATCGCCAAGTGCCCCCAACGCGGGGTCTATACGGCCGCGTTGCTTACAGCCCTGCTTGAGCACGCCGTGGATGCCATCGTCGTCATCGACGCGGACGGTTCGGTCAGGTCATTCAACCCGTCCGCTGAACGGATGTTCGGCTACGCGGCGGACGAGATGGTAGGACAAAACGTGGCGGTCCTGACGCCATCGCCGCATCGCGAACAACACGATGACTACATCGCCCGCTATTTGAAAACCAGAGAACCGAAGGTCGTCGGCGTCGGTCGCGATGTGACAGGAGTGCGCAAAGATGGGTCCGTCTTTCCGGTGCATCTGGCCTTGAGCCATGTCGAGGTCGGCGGCAGCGATTTGTTCGCCGGCTTCCTGCGCGAGATCAATCACACTGCCGCGGACGGATAAGGTATTCCGGGCGATCGAAAGGGGGCGCGGTTCGACGTTCGGCAGGGGGCTGGGCTATCCACGAGTGATAGTTGTTCAGGTCGTTCGGGAAGGAACAGCGCAGCAAGAAACGCCCTTCTTCCGAGGAATCCTCACATAGGGGGGGCTGCGGCGTGCACGTCGTCTCGTCCGTCCCCCACCCTTCGCCTGGGGCGAAGAATGGGGCAACCGTCTCAGAAGCCGAGTTTTTTGGGGTCGAAATCGTCGCCCGTGAGGCCGACGTTGAATTGGACGTCGTGGATGACGTAACTGCCGAGCAGTTTGGTGCCGTCGTGATCGGCGTAGGAGTAGCAGCCGGTCGGCACCAGCCACTCCTGATCAATATGATAGCGCAGCAGGGCGTCGGGGTAAGGCACCTCGGTGCCGGTGTAAGGCAAGTGCCTTTCAAAAGTCCACGTGGGTCGGCCATCGATTGATCTTTCACCGACGTAGTGGATGCGGACGGACTCGTTTCGCTCTTGGGCGAGTTCGGTAAACTCGATGATGAGATCGAGGGTGCTCAGGAATCCGAACTGATCGAGCGAACGCCGGGCGGCCTTCTTGGCTCGCTTGCCTCTGATGGGCTGTTTGATCTTGGGCACGAAGAGCTTGAGGATGGCGCCCTTGGGTCTGAACCAGGCGAGTTCGCTTCCCTTGTGGTCGACCCAGGCGTTCTTGACATACAAGGCGCGATTGACGGCGGGGGGATTCTTGGTCCACTCCATGTCGACGCTGTACGGCTCTTCGCGAAAACGCACAACGGCCTCCTCGACGGCGCCGAGTTTTCGATTGACGAACTCTTGCTTGGTGAATCGGCAGGTGTAATCGCTCACGCCTCGACGCAGGTAAGATTCGCGACAATGGCGCACGAACGCGACGGGATCGGATTCAACCAGCGCCGCGATCTCGTCGGGCGCCGCGACGATGGGCATGGGCGTCGTAAGCAACACGGAATCGGGCACGGTTGGTGTGGCTGTCGTCGCGACCACGTAGTCGGATGGGGCAGCGTCGCGTTCCGCGGCTGTTGCGGTTTGCTGCGCGTCGTGACATTGCAGCCCCAAGGAAACCGCGAGGATTCCCGCAAGCCTCACGCCCCAACTTTGCTTTTTGTTTCGCATGTACTCCCCAACGCCAGAAGTCCCAGGCGTATGTTTCGTTCCGATGGCACGGTCTGATCGCGACCCGACCCAGCACTTATACCCCTGGCCGCGCGCAACGCTGCATTATGCCTTCTCGCGCGCCGTGTACCATGTATCGGACTACGGAATCAAGCCTCTCCAGTGTCGCGGTTTGAGCTCGGGCCCGCCCCACGCCAACGAACCCCCGCCAACAAACTCGTGGGTATGATACCCGACGCAAGCAGACGATGCACTGTACGCCGGTTTCCGGGTCGTCCGTGCTCGCCTAAGACCTTGTCAATAGAAGCATTATGGCAGAATGCAGATATTGCAGCGTCGTCTTGTCGTTGAGCGGTTCGCGCCCGTTCGGCGTCGCACGCCGGTCACTCGGCGAAGCAGAAATCAGGGAATTCGCACCAGGGCAAGCCCGTGCAATTGCGGCTGACCTCATCGACGTTGCCCGCGGAATCCACGGTGAACGTCCAGAAGATGTGGCAATCGCAGCCGTCGAAGCAGTCGTGAAAGCCGTCGTCGAGATCGTACGTCCACGCGTCCTCTCCCGTCTGGATTTGGATGTGATCATCGGTGCCGATCAGCCCGTTGGGGTCGGCGAATTGCACCTCGGGCAGCGCTGCGTAGTCGAGCGAGAGCAAGGGCGTCTTCAGCCGGCCCGGGAAGTGAACGACGTACCAGGTTCCGCCGCCGGACTGAAACAGGAACTCCAATTCACTCATACGATAAAACACGTTGAGGGCGTCGAAGCCACAACGAGACAGGCCGTCGGTGACCTTGACGATCATCTCAGTCGGAAGCCAACTCATGTCGTGAATCACGTTGGCGACATGCAACTGACGCGTGCGAATGGCTGCGACGTCGCGCAGGATGCGTTCATATTCCGCGTCCTGGGCGAGGAGCGCGGAAAAATGCTCCAGAGCCAGCTGTTCTGCCTCCACGTTGTCGCGCGGGCTTGGCCCGTAGTCGAATGACGCCATCGGGCCAGTGCCGGCAGACGAAAAGGCGAAGTAGTCATCGAGACCGACGTCTTCGTCACCGTCGAAATCGAACGGTTCGCATTCGGCAGTCGCGCTGCCGCCATCGCCCGTGAAACAGCGTTGCAGCGCCGCAAAGTCCCCGAAATCAACGTCCGCATCACCGTCGCCATCGCCGTGCAGGCACACATCGGCTCGGATCGATGAAACGAGCATGAGCAGGACAGTCGTTGCGATCACGGTCTTTGCCATCTCGAACACCTCACTCGGACGCCGTTGTTGTAGCATACCTCAGCATGATACCAAATCGGCGTCCGAGTGTGGCGCGAATTCTGACTGGAGACTACAGCGCAGCCCGATGGGCGTGCTCAGTGCGTATCCCCGCCTTCGGCGTTCTCCAGCACCACTTCCGTCATGTGTTCGATGGCGCGATCGGGGCGGCCCAGCTCGACGTAGATGTCCTTCAACGCAAATCGAAGGGCTGTTCGCGTGCCTCGATCCTGGACGCGGGTGAGTAGGTGCTCGAGCCCCTCGGCGGCTGATTCGGGATCGCCCCGGCTGAGATGAAGCTCGACGATGGCTTGCGTGGCCATCATGACGGCGCCTGGGGGTTCGAACGCTACGTCACGCCAGTTGGCGACATAATCGAAGCGTTCCGACATGTGGAGCAGCTCACGCCGCTCAATGTCATGCCGGCGTTCCAGCACTAGCCGTTCGAGCTCGATCTGACTGTGTTGGAACTCGCGATCAATCTCGACGAGCTCTCGTCGGACATCCCTGGCTGTCACGAGGTCGGCGCTCAGCTCAGCGTTTTCGACTTTGGCGTTCAGGCCGACCTGAATGCGTCGCAGCTCACTGATGTATTTCTCCAGCTTGCGAATCTCGTCTTTGACCGTGTGCTGGTGGTCCTCTGCGAGTTCGCGATCAGCGGCCCGTGCGGCGGCTTGTTCGCGGCGGACGTCACGCTCGCGGTCATCCGGCTCTGAACCCGACGCACGCGCTGAGATCGCTGGGAACGCTACTGCCAGAATCACGAAAACTCTGAGGCTTGTCCTTGTAAGGAACATGGTTCGGTCTCCTTGTGTGAACAATGAAACTGGGTGATTTCGGAGACAGCGAGCTCGATCGCCTACGAGTCGAGCCGGCCGCTGTCGTCAGTTTGGGAACGCGCGACAGGTTGACCGTCTGCGCGGGGGCGGGTGTGCGATGCACCCAAACCACGGGCGTCCGCGGTCTTGCGGCGGACGGACCCGAAAGCGTGGTATCCGCAGGAGCGGAACGGACGCTTGGAGCGGGCGCGTGCCGGTCGAACCACTGCGGGCCGAAGATGGCCAAGGCAATCAGAGCGGCTGCCGCCAGCGACGATCGCACCCAACGCAAGGTCCGTCGCCCCCCCCGTAGCGCTGCCGTGGACTCGGGTGGCTGAAAGGTGAAGGACGGTTCAGCCATTCGATTGGCGCCGTGCAGGTCCCTCAACTCATTGCGGAGGTCGTCGTACTCGGATGCGACTGTGACGCACGCGGCGCACGATGACAGGTGCGCATCAAGTCGATCGCGTATTGCGTGCCCCAGATCGCCGGCGGCGTGTCGGGCAATCAGTTGCGCAGCTTGCTTACAGTTCATCGATCACCCTATCGCTTCGCAGCGTGGCGTGCAGGTTGGACAACGCCTTGTGCAGATTGCTCTTGATCGTTCCTTCGGGGCAGCCGAGCATCTGAGCGGCCTGCCGCGTCGACTGACCGACGATGAATCGCAGAACGACGACCTCGCGCTGCCGATCAGGCAGGCGGGAGATAGCCTTTCGAAGCGCGGGTCCGCGGTTATCGACATCGTGTCCGCAAGTCGCATTCGCTGGTTCCGCTCCGTCTTCCGGCAACGTTTTGGCACGCCACCGGCCGCGCCGTTGCTCCCGACAGACGCGGACGGCGAAGCCGCCGGACCACGTCGACCAGGAGACGTCCGGCTGTTTCTGTTTCTTCTTGGACCATGCACGTGTCAGCGCTTCCTGTGTAGCGTCGTTGGCCTCGGCTTCGTCTCCCAGCAGCGCGAGGCAGAG
>JAJDDU010000254.1 GCA_029260155.1 Phycisphaerae bacterium
GACGGGCCTGGGGAACAAGTGTGATGGAGTCTATTCGTCCTCTTCGGGGAAACCGTAGTCGAGTTCGTGTGGCGGTGGGGGGGTAGTGCGGGTGTTGGGCGTTTTGAGGTAGTGCTCCATCCAGCGGAGGAGGCGGAGGGAGTAGTCGTACCGGCCGGCTGCTTTGCGGTTGCCGTGGCCTTCGTTGGGGTAGTAGACGAGGCGAACGGGGACTTTGCCCAGGGTCTTCAGGTAGCGATAGAGTTCGAGGGACTGGCTGGGGTGGACGCGTGTGTCCTTCTTGCCGTGAAGAATGAGGATCGGCGTGCGGGCCTGCGGTGTGTGCGTGATGGGACTGGCCTCGCGGAAAACGTCCCAATCGTCCCAAGGCCAGGCGCGCGAATGGACCTTGTGCATCTCGTTGGGAATGTCCGTAGTGCCAAACTTTGACACTTGATCGCTGATGCCGACGAACATGACCGCAGCCGCAAAGTGCTCGGTGAGCTTCGTCGCGCCCCAGGCTGAAGCGAATCCGCCGTACGATCCGCCGGTGATGCCGACGCGATTCTTGTCGATTAATCCGGTGGAGTCGAGATGGGTGATTGCATCGACGAGATCGTTGAACTCGCCACCGCCGTAGTCGCCTTGGCTGAGTTTGCTGAACGCAACGCCGCGGCCTGTACTGCCTCGGTAGTTGGCGTAGAAGACAGCAAAGCCGCGCGCCGCTGCAAGCTGCCCGCCGCCGCTGTAACGTGTCACCCAGCCGTTTGACCTGTTCGCTTCGGGGCCGCCGTGGACCGTGAGGATCAGGGGATAGCGCGTGTTCGGTTGTTCGTCCAACGGGCGAATGAGGATGCCTTCCAACTCAAGGCCGTCACGGGCGCGGTAGGTGACCACCTCCTGCGCGGCGAGTGTGACATCCGCGATCCACGGGTTGCTGTCGGTCAGGCGTCTCGGCTTCTTGTCGCCGTGACCTATGGTGTAGACCTCACGCGGATGCTGCGGCGACTCGGCGATGTACGCGCCGGCCAATCCGCCGGAGGCCAGGCTGAGGCTGCGGAGGATGGGTCCGGCTGTTGGGACGATGGTCTTGCGATTCGTGCCGTCGATGTCGACCTTGGCGAAGGTCGTGTAGCAGCCCTCATCGCCGACGTACATGACCGTGTCGTTGTCCTGCCACCCTATGTCGCGGACGTGGCCAAGGTAGTTGGTCAGAATGTTTGTAAGGTCGCCGCCGCTGGACGCGGCGATCATCAGCCGACCCGCCGAGGGGTCGTGGACATCCTCGGCCGCAATGCAGGCGATGTGCTTGCCATCGGGCGACCATGCAACCTTGCCGAGCTTGCCGACGCTGTTGATCTCGGACACTATTCTTCCTGAATCGGCATCGACGATGTGAATCCTCTTCAGCATGATCGTATCGTCGACGCGCGACGACGGGGCGAGCACGACGACCAGCTTCGTGCCACTCGGCGCCCAACGAACGTCGGTGGCAGAGCCGGGCAGATCAAGCGATTCGGATTCGTCGTCTTTGGCGGCGGGCGACGCAATCCAGACTCTTACGTTGCGGTTTTGCTCTTCGTAAATCTCGGCTTCGAAGCCCTTGTCTTTCAGTTTCTTCTCGCTCTTATCTTCCTGCTCCTTGGCAAGGAAGGCGACGCGCTTGCCGTCCGGGCTCCAGGAGTAGGCGGTGATATCGGTGTCTTGGCTCAGGACGTTGACCGCTTCTCCGCCATCGACGGGGATGACGTAGAGGGACTTGTGTTCGTCATCTCCGCGTTTGGCCAGGAACGAGATGCCGGTTCCGTCGGGTGTCCAATCGAGTTTGGCGATGTTGACGTTTCCGGTGACGAAGGGTCGGCTGTGGCCGTCTTGCTTCACCACGTGAAGTTCGGACCATCCGCGACCGTTGTCATCTTTGAACGGCTCACGCGGCACGTTCAGAACGTATGCGATGTGCTCGCCGTTGGGCGACATCTTGGCGCTGCCTACGGACCGCGTGTTGGCGACATGCATCGGCGTGAGGGCGTCCGCGCGTGCTGGTCCCGCGAGCGCGGATGCGCAGCCGCTCGACATGAACGCAACCGAGGCGATGATGGCCCGGGCGATGATGGAGTATCTCCGTAGATTCGTAGTATTCGCTGTCATGAGTGCACCTGCTCCGGTCTTTTTGCGCGTGGCCCGCACAATTCGACGAAACGGTATCGGCGCGTGTCGTGCAAGTCAAATCCGCGCGTGGTAGCATGGTGTGTGATGGTTAAGAACGCCTTCGATCATTGTGTGGACGATTATTCGCGTTACCGGCCGAGCTATCCGGCGGAAGCGCTCGATATCCTCGCGGAGAAGATGGCCAGCCGTGCGGTGTGTCGTGTGGCTGACGTTGGGGCGGGGACGGGGATATTTGCTCGACTTCTTGCGGCGCGCGGGTGGAACGTCGTCGCGGTCGAGCCGAGCTTCGCGATGCTCTCGCGCGTGGGGGATCCTGCCGTCTTGACACTGTGCGCGGCTGCTGAAGCGACCGGGCTTGGCGATCGTTCGGTTGACATGGTGACGGCTGCGCAGGCGTTTCACTGGTTCAATCCCCCGTTTGCGCTTTCCGAGTTCGCGCGCGTACTGAGGCCTGGCGGTGTGTTGGCGATGTGTTGGAACAATCGCGACGCGACGCGTAGCGCGTTCGTTGGTGCGTACGAGTCGCTCATCGCGCATTACAACACGCGCTATGAACGCGAGTACCGCGTGCAGGATTGGCCTGGGAAGATCGCGACGGTGGGGGCGTTTGAACCGGCTGAGTACCATCGTGTCGAGCACGTCTGGCGATTGTCGGCTGATGCGTTCGTGGGTTTCTCGCGGAGTGTGTCTTACATTCGCAATGTGCTTCCGCGCGAGCAAATGCCGCGATTTGAGGACGATCTTCGCGCGTTGATGGCAGAGCATTTCGGCGAGGATGACTGTGCGGTTCCGTTGCGCACCGACCTCTGGACGGCGCGGCGGCGGGCGGTGGCTACTGCGGGACTACCACCGCGCTCGTGACGGTCACCACGTCCGCAGAGGCGCCGATTGCGTCGACCACGTCCATTCCCTCGACGACGCGGCCGAAGACGGTGTGGCCTGGGAATCCGTCGGCGGTGTGCGTTGGGCAGGCAGGATCGGGCGTGGCGGTGAAGTCGAGACAGCCGTTGTCGATCAAGTTCACGAAGAACTGTGACGTGCCGCTGTCGGGGTCGGATGTTCTTGCCATCGACAGCGTACCGCGTTCGTTGCTGAGGGCGTTGTCGGCTTCGTTGATGATGGGGTCGCGGGTTTCCTTCTGGGCGAAGTCCTCAGTGAAGCCACCGCCCTGGATGACGAACCCAGGGACGATGCGGTGGAAAATGGTCGCACCGAGATCGTCGCCGCCGTCATAGAATCCGTCCTCGACGTATTGGACGAAGTTGGCGACGGTGATGGGGGCGTCGTCGTCTTCGACTTCGATTAGGATGTCACCGACCGTAGTCTCGAAGCGGACGCGGGTGGGGCCTGTTTCGACGGGTTCGGTGACGTCGTCAGGCATGTCGTCCGAGGGCGGATCGCCGGCGCTGTCGTCATCGGGGGTTTCGTCGGCCGGTGGGTCAACGACGCCACCGTCTTCGGCGGGGGTCATGGGTGTGTCATCGTCGGCCGGCGGCGGTGTGATATCGACACAAGCAAGCGTCACCATAATCGCGATGCTGTACGTCAGAATCCAAAGGCGATTCATTCCCCATTCTCCTGGATCGATTCACCGGTTGAGAACTGGTGCCACATATTGGCACGTTACGTGAGTACGAATAGTTCCAACGCCATCACGCCCACGCCGATCAACGCTCCGCCCGCAATAATTCCGGCACAGATGGACTCCTGGTTTTGAACGTACAATTCGTTCATTCGCTGCTCGGGCTTCGGCCATTTCCAACCGATCAGCCAAAACACGAACGAACCCATGAACATCGTCAAACAGAGATTGAACGGGATCACGAACCCCAGCCCGATTCCGACCGCCGACAGCGGGAACTTCCCCTTGGCGACGACGCGGACGATTTCGAGCACGACGCCGAGGATCGCACCGACGACAACTGCGACGAGCGCGGACGTCGGGAGCTCGCTGAGTCCCTTGGTGAGGATTTCGGCGACAGCTTTCCATACGGTGGCGGCCGGGTACGGCGTATCTTCGTTGATCAAGCCTGCGGGGTTGTTCTTCAGGAACACTGGGTAAAAGACCAAGACAGAGAATATGGCGCCGGAGAACGCGCCGATCACATGTCCGATGGCCTGGAAGCGCGGTTTAGCGCCGAGCATGTAACCGGGCTTGAGGTTTTGGATGAGGTTCGATGCACTGCCGGCGACTTCGGCGCTGATGCCGGCGGTTGCGATGTTGGTAGTGATGTTGCCCGGGGCAATGGCGCCGTAGGCGAGCTGTGTGATCTTCCCGAGTGGTCCGGTGGGTGTGATCGAGGTTAGGGCGGTGGAGTTGACGCCGATGAGGGCGAAGACGAACACCATGGGGACCGCGATTGCCCCCATCCAAATCTCAACGCCAAAGAACCAGTTGGCGATCCAAACCACATACGCGCCGACGATGGGGACACCGACGAGTGAGACCCACAGCGGTAGTTCAATATGCTTGAGACAGTCAACTCGTTTCTCTTTCTTGTTGCCGAACAGGCCCTTGAACGCGGCAACGAACATTTGCGGTTTGGCGAGGAAGGCGAACAGTGATGCGGTGGTCATCATAGCCACTCCGCCCCACAGCGCCCACGACGTAATGGCGCGGAATCCGACGTGGATGACGCCGGCCGCATCGGTGGTCGTGGCGATGTCCCCGCGCTGGATGATGTAGGGCGCTAGAATGCAATAGTTGACTACGGCGCCGACCATCAAGGACAAGCCGGTGCGAATTCCCATCAGCCCGCCGGCGCCGATCATGGCGATTTCCAGCTGGGGGCGGATGGTGAGTTCGCGAAGCGGCGTTCCCAAGATGCTGGGAACGGACCACCCGAACTTCTCCGCGAGGTTGTAGTACCAGGTGTCGAGCATCTCGGGCACGGTTAGGAATCCGAGTCTCAACTTCTCCATGATGGCATGAGACTGCCCCAGCCTCAGTAGTCCGGCGCCGACGCTGAAAATAACCAGCAGCTTGGCGGGCAGCATGGACTTGGCGTCAGAGCCGCCACCGTGCAGCGTGTCCATGACAACGCCACATGCTCGGCCTTCGGGGAAGGGCATCTGCTCTTCGTTGATGAATCGCCGCTTTAGTGGAAATGCGAACAGCACGCCGAGTAGCATGAGCCCGAGGAGCCACATCATCATCTGCCACGGTGGGATAACGGTATCGGTGATGACCATGTACGCGGCCATGCTGGCGATGAGTGGGCCGTTCATGTAACCGGCGGAGCAGGCGATGGACTGCAGGATGTTGCTTTCGAGGACTGTGTATTCGCGGGCAGGCGTGAGCGGGCACTTCGGGAAAACCGCGTTCCAAAGCCTTACGACGATGCCGTCCCACATTGGAATGAGGATTCCCTTGACGGAGATGAAGGCCATGATGACGGCGGTGATGGCCACGCCGAGTGCCCAACCGGTCTTGGCGCCGACGTAGAGGTTGGTGATGGAGAGGAATCCGCCGAGCAAGAAACCGACGATGACGACGCGCAAAGTTAGTTGCGGAGCGTCGCCCTGGTAGACGTTTTCAAGCCACCAGCGGTCCTTCTCCTCGACCGTCATGGTGCGAATCTGTTCGTCGGTTAGCTGCTTGATGGCCATATGCGGTCGCTCTCAGGTTTTCCGGGCCGCGGTGGCCGCAGTACCTTCGGAAGAGATCCTCACGTCCTACGGGGATCAGGTCCCCAGGGTACAAACTGCCCATGCCGTCGCGAGGCATGAGCTGTCGAAATCCCCTGGCTGGCTCGTTGAGGCAGCGTAGAGTATGAACGTGAACGAATCAAGGGCCGCTGTCCTTGGGGCGGTTGGGCGGTCTCGATGCGTGCCGGGCGTGTGGTTTTTGCCGCGGGTTACTCGCTGCCCGTATTCGTCTCTTCGGTTCGCGTCGCGAAGTAGAAGATTATCATGCCGATTGTGCCGACGAGCCCGATCCCTCCGAGGTAGTACCACACGAGATAAGGATGGTGCAGATCCCAGAGAACCTGGGTGGCCTCTTTGACGGTGGCGCCTGCGCCGCCGTTCATGGCACTGGCCATGGTCGCCATGACATCGTCTTTCGGAAGGGCTTCTTCGTCGAGTATGCGCGCAGCGTCCATGCCTAGGTTATTGACCATGTACTCGCGTGCGAGCTTGGTCTTGTTGGCAATGGCTTCATAGAGGTGGCCACCAATGGTCGCGCCGGCCGCCCAACCGATCGCGAATGGGATGTTAGCGTAGCCCATGTACAGGGCCTTCTTCTCTTTTGGTGCGATGATTCCTATGTAGGCGTTGAAGGTCGGACTGCACGTCATTTCGCCGATCGAAAACAGAAAGAGTGCAGCAACGCACACAACGCCGAGGCCTGTGGCGCCGGAGGCGACGAACGCGACGAGCGAAATGACCATGCCGACGATCATGGCCGCGACCTTGTTCATCCTGGCGATCAACGCCGAAATGGGGATTACCAAGAGGATGACGGTTGCGGGATTGATGTTGATGATCAGCTCGGGCTTGGTTTGTCCGGTCTCAGTCACCCACCCCTGGCTGAACCATGCGAAGTAGGGTGCGACGTCGGAGGTGTCGACCCACTCGTCGATGAAGTTGGGCAGCAAGTCCCAGAGCTGCATGAACATGAGCCAGAAGCAGGAGAATATCCCGAGGAACACGACGAGACGGAGGTCCGTGAAGATCGTCGCGATGGAAGACACGAAGGTGGCGATTATGCCCTTGCCGGCATCCTGGTCTTTGTCGCTTACCGCACGCTCGGGTTCGCGGTACAGGAAGAACGCGGGCAGGAAGTTGACCGCCGTTACCAAGCCGGCCGCATAGAAGACGAGATGCCAGTCAACCTCGCCGCGAATCAGGGCGACGATCATGGGTGCAAGCGCGCCACCGATGTTGACGGCCCAGTAGAACACCCCCCAGCCCATCGAAGCTGTTTCTTCGTTGGTCGACTTGGCAATCGTGCCCTGGGCGGGCGGCTTGAATATGGCGGTCCCGGTCCCAACGAAACAAGCGGCGACCATGAACACCCAGAAGTTCATGTTCTCCCAGCCTTGGGCGGTCAGGTAGTCTGCGAGCGGTTTGGACTCGGCCATTCCAATATAGCCGAGGATGTTTATGACGAAGGCGATGGCCAAGCTCTTGCGATATCCGTATCGATCGGTGAAGCCGCCGGACACCATGGGCAGGATACACTGGATGAGCGCCCAGACCGTGTAGATGTACCCCTTCTGCGTGAAGTCGAGGTCGAGCCCGTTCTTCGCTGAGGAAGCCACCAGATAGAGCGGTGCAATAGCGCGGCATCCGAAGAACGCGAGCCTTTCGAGCAGTTCCATCAGGCAGGCTACCCAGAAGTTGGCCGGTAGCCCGTTCACTTGCTGCCAGAATGGCGTTTTCTTCGTTTCCATGAGGAGTTCCTAGTGTACTCCATGCATTCTCTTGTGGAGGAATCGCAGGAGCAGGACCATGACCACGGTGGCGACGACGGAGACCGCGGCGAAGATCGAGAAGTAATCGATGGGCGTCATCGTGCCCCACATCCCGCCGATCTTGTGGGCCAGGAAGTTGGCGATCGAGCCGGTGGTAAGGAACCACAACCCCATGAACAATCCGACCTGTTTGGGGGGTGCGAGTTTGGTCACTAGGGACAATCCGACGGGCGATAAGCACAACTCGCCCATGGTCGCCAGCATGTAGTGAATGAACAGCCACCACACCATCATTTTGTAAGCCGTGGATTGCTTGAAGATCGAATAGACGGCATCGCGGAAAACGCCGTCGGCTGCGGCTGCGCGGATCACGAGTTGGTCTTTTTGTTCGAGTGTCTTCGTTGTTGCAAACGTACGTGTCGCAGCGTCCCACGTGACGTGGTCGGGCAACAGTTCCGCGCTGATGTCCGGCAGCGTCTTGCCGGCGGGGTAGGTCTCCGAGACCCGCCACGCCGCGTCATCGGGTTTGCCCTTGGCTGCTTCCTCGGCCTTAGTGGCGAGGTCTTTGACGACGCTTTCAAGATCGCCGGGTGAGGTCTCGGAGACCAATCGGAGGCGATCGAGGTCGGGCAGGACACCCTTCATATTGAGCGACTGGTCTGATGCATCGTAAGTCAGGCGTGTGGCGCCATATTTGTGGAGTTCGATACCGGCGGGGAGCGTCGTGAGCGGAGCCTTGCTAGACTGGTTCTCGCTCATGCCACCGAGGATCATGACACCCCATGCGGCGGCCATCAGAAATACTGCGATCGCCATTTTGGCGGCGGATGATGGCTGCTTGTTGCGCTTGTCGAGCCACACCCAAAGCCAAGAGAACAGCGCTCCGAATAGAAGGATGTAACCGGGATTGATCGATTGTAGTTGGCCTGCGCTGAACGCGAAGGGCCGGCCCTCAGGCAGCCCAGGGTCGCCTTCGACGACGGCGGGCTCTGGCGTTAGATCGAACGGTTTGAGGTTGGTGTTCTGGTCGGCCCACACCGTCATGGCGTTGGCCATCTGCTCGAAGCATACCCAGAAAAGAATCGCGAACGTGCAGATGATGACGAGCGCCAGGACGCGGTCGCGCTGCACGTGCGGCGGGACATGCGTCGCACTCGTTTTCTCGGGACCGGTGTTTTGACTAGCATCCGCTTCGAGATCGATGTCCTGGTCAATCGGAATGATCCACCGCTGGCCGATCCAGTAGACGATTAGGCCGATGAACATGCCGACGGCGGCGGCGCCGAAGCCGTAATGCCATCCGTAGTTGATCCTCAGCCAGTCGCACAGTAGAGGCCCCCCAAACGCGCCGGCGTTGATGCCCATGTAGAAGATTGTAAAAGCGCTATCGCGCCGTGGATCGGTCGGGTGATACAACAACCCTACTTGGGTGGATACGTTTGGTTTAAGTAGGCCGACGCCGAGGACGAGCAGCGTGAGGCCGCCGTAGAAGGCGGCCATGCCCTCAAACGCGAGAGACAGGTGCCCCATGGCGATGAGGATACCGCCGTAGAGCACGGACTTCTTCGCACCGAGCCACTTGTCGGCGATGATCCCGCCCAAGACGGGTGTCGCGTAGACCAAGCCTGTGTACCAGGCGAAGACGTCGGATGCCTTCTCCTGTGTCCAGAGGAACTCGTTCAGCATGTAGAGGATGAGCAGCGCCTTCATGCCGTAGAAGCTGAAGCGTTCCCAAAGCTCGGTGAAGAAGAGGGTGTATAGGCCGACGGGGTGGCCTAGAAAGGTCTTTTGCGTGCTTGCGAGTCCGGCGTCTGCCAAGGGTCGTCCTCCAAAATAGGGAAGCGCGGTCGGCGAACGGGACTCACCCCCCGGCGCTGCGGGACAGTTTGGGCAAAACTCTCTCGGAAATCGGGTTCGACGTCAAGAATCGCTTCATCGACGCGGCGGAAGGCGGGCGATCTTTCCATGCGGTGGGCGATGTGCTACATTTGCGTTGAATGCTGCACGACGGGGCTTGCCGGCGCGGGTGGCCCTTGTGCGATCCCTTGAACCGAGGAGATTCATCCGATGACCGAGGCGAAACCCGGCCTTCTCACGACGGTTAAGAGCTATCCGGCTGCGTTCTGGATCGCCAACACGATGGAGATCTTCGAGCGGATGGCCTGGTATGGCTTCTTCGCTGTGTCATCGCTCTACATCACGGGGCCGGTGGAGACCGGTGGCCTCGGGTTCTCTTCCGAGGAGCGCGGGCAGCTTCAGGCCATCGTGCCGTTCTTTCTGTATCTGCTGCCGGTTGTGACGGGCGCGCTGGCGGATCGGTACGGGTACAAGAAGCTGTTCATCATCGCCTACATTGGCATGATCATATTTTACTACGCGCTGGGGCAGTTCAAGACGTTTCCGACGTTCCTGGGCGCTTTCATGCTGGTGGCGGTGGCCGCTGCCATCTTCAAACCGGTCGTGGTCGGCACGGTGGCGCGTGTCACCGACGAGAGTAATTCGAGCATGGGCTTCGGAATATTCTACATGATGGTCAACGTCGGCGGGTTTGCAGGCCCGCTGATCGCCGGTGCCATTCGTGGGATTTCCTGGGAATACGTTTTCATCTCGTGCAGTTGTTGGGCGGCGGTGAACCTTGTGATCGTCGTCCTGTTCTACAAAGACCCGACGAGCGAATCGGCGTCAGAAAATCCGAGGACGCTGGGCAAGGTGGCTTCGGACGCGGTCGAGGTGCTGGGGAACATGAGATTCGGGATCACCGTGTTCGTCGTTCTGATCGCGCTGATGATCGCCAACCAGGAATTCGAGAGTTTTCAGTTCTTTCCCCATTGCACGATTTTTGTGGCTGTTTGGCTTGTGCTGAATTTCTTGTGGGACATGGCGATGCCGGTGGGCAGCGGAAACCCGAATCATCGTGCCTCTGCCAGCCGTCTTTTTCTGTTCAAGCGTATGCACTGCAGCAACTGGCGATTCGCGCTGTTTCTTCTGATCATGTCCGGGTTCTGGACGAGCTTCAATCAGATTTTTCTGAGTCTGCCCCCGTACGTTCGCGACTTCGTGGACACCAAGCCGATGGTGGATGTTGGTCGTAGCGTGTTCGGCGCGGTTGGCAAGGAACATTGGATCGAAGGGTTGGCGGCGATCGAGGAGACTGAACTGCTTGGCGAGTTTGGCGGGCTTGCGCGGCGGTCGCGCGGCCTTGACGATATGGTCGCTGAGAAACCGCCTACCGAAGAGAAGCTTCGCGAGACGATCTCCGGGCTGGTTACCGATCTGAA
This sequence comes from Phycisphaerae bacterium, assembly GCA_029260155.1. GTDB lineage: Bacteria > Planctomycetota > Phycisphaerae > UBA1845 > UBA1845 > OFTM285. The sequence continues at coordinate 10,844 of JAJDDU010000254.1, forward strand.
GAAACTCGCCATCAACGAAGACGTGCCGCCGCCGGACCAGCAAGAGGCGCTCGCATTCGCAGAGTCTCACGGTGATCCGAAGGGCGACCTCGCGATGCTCCAAGAGGAAACGACGCTCGGCAGTACTTTGAAAAATCGCATCGAGCGGGCGATGCGGATCGCAGATCATCCGACCGACCCAAGCCTGACCGACGAGGATCGTACGGCACTCGATTCTCTGGTGGTGAGGCTTAACAAACTAGGCGCCAAGCCTCCGCTCAACGCCATCGATTTGGTCTACGCATCTCGGAAGATATTGCAGTACAAGGTGCGCATCACGCCTCTTGAGTTGGGCGAGTTGATTGCCGGCGTGCCGGACGCGCCGCCGGAGATCACCGAGGACGCGATGACCGTCGCCATCGCAACCATCAACAAGCGACTGGACGCCAAGGGGAAGAAGGAGTTTGTCGACGGCGAAGAGGATGCGCTCAAGGCGGTTCTTCGCACGCTCTTGGCGAAGGGTCCGTATCCGTCGGAATCGGCGGTGGCGGAAGCCTCTGAGAAGCTCAAGACGGGCGAACTCAAAGTCGAATCCGCCGTTCTCGCGCTTGGCGTTCGCGACCTCGCCTACAGGCCGACGATTTGGGCACGCATGGACGCGGGGCGACAGGTCAATCCCGAGCACATCATCAACATGGACGCGCTTGCGATCGTCTTTTTTCAGGTGTTGATCTCTTTCCTGATGGCCAAGTTCCATCGCTTCACGACGATGATCGTAGGCATGGTGATCGCGGCGATCGGGATCGGACTGCCCTTCATAGCCGGTGGCACGATGGTCGGGCCGGCGGGCGGTTTGTTGATTGTTGTGATTGCGGGAATTGTGACGTTTGCGGTCGGCGAGATGATGGCCAGCCCGACGAGCCAGGAGTACGTTGGTCGGATCGCGCCGAAAGACAAAATCGCGGTATACATGGGGTACTACTTCGTCGCGGTCGCCCTCGGCAATCTGTTCGGCGGTATTCTCTCGGGTCAACTGTACGGCAAGCTGGCGCGTGACGCGCAACGACCGGACCTTATGTGGCTGGCATTTGGCGGGATCATGCTGCTGACTGCGGTCGTTTTCCTGTTGTACAATAAGTTCGCTTTGCCCAAGCACAAAGCCGATACGCTGACACCGGGATGAGTTAAGGGAGGCGGGTGAAACCCGCCCTACCTGGGTGACGGAACACCTGTGTCACGCACGAAGCTGATCAAGACCGCTATTGTCTGTATCGCAGTCGTCGTTGCTGCGTTGCTGATCTGGGGCCCTTTGTGGCTGACGGCGGATGTGCCCGAGGGCTCTCGGGCCGACGCGGCGCAGCGGACGCTGGCGGTGTTCATTCTTTGCATCGCGCTTTGGCTTACCAACTTCATTCCATTGGCGGCCACGGGACTGCTGGCGATCGCGTTGCTGCCCGCCCTGAAAGTGATGTCGAGCGAGGCCGCCTTTGCGCTGTTCGGGAACACCGCGCTGTTCTTCATGCTCGGCGTGTTCCTGCTCACGTCGGCCATGATTGCGACGGGGCTGTCGAAGAGGCTGACGCTGCTGTTCTTGCAGCGTTTCGACCGCTCGCCGAGGCAATTGGTAACCGGCACGTTGTTGACGGCTGCATTCTTGTCGCTGTTCATGCCGGAGCACGCGGTGGCGGCGATGATTTTCCCGATCGTGCTGGAAATCGTGGAAATCCTGGGACTCAAGAAAGGTCGATCCCAATACGCCAAGATGCTCTTCTTGGCGCTTGCGTGGGGGTCGATCATCGGTGGCGTGGGGACGTTTCTCGGCGGTGCGCGGGCGCCTCTTGCTTTGGGCATGCTGGCGGAATACAGCGGAGAGCAGATCAGCTTCGTCCAGTGGTTTGTCGCGGCGGGTCCGATCGTCGTGGTCATGGTGGCGGTCGCTTGGCTGGTGTTGCGGTATTCGTTCACCATCGACGTCGACTCCATTCAAGCAGCGACACGAATGCTCGATGGCCGGGTGCGACGCTTGGGTCCGATGTCGGGTCGGGAGCGGCGACTGGCTGTGCTGTGGCTCGCGACAATCGCTGCTTGGATTGTGTACGGTCAGACGGTCGGGCTTGCGGTGATTGCGGTGATCTCGGGCACGTTGCTGTTTGTGTTGCAAATCGCGGACTGGCGCCAGATCCAGGATTACGTGAATTGGGGTGTGCTGATCATGTACGGCGGCGCGGTTGCGTTGGGCGTTGCGTTGCATCAGACGCACGCGATCGAATGGATGGTGCGGTCGGCAGCCGGCGGGCTGGATTCGCAGGTACCGAAGATCTTGGTGCTGGGCGGCGTTGCAACGGCGGCGATCATCCTGACCGAGGGCATTAGCAACTCCGCCGCAGTGGCGATCCTGGTGCCGATCGGTTACTCGTTGTGTGAGACGACGGGCATTAGTCCGGTGGTGATGACGATGGCGGTGGCGATCCCTGCGGGGTTGGCGTTTAGTTTCCCGATCAGCTCGCCGCCGAATGCGATCTGCTTCTCCGCGGGGTATTATAGTGTTCGCGAAGTCGTGCCGCGTGGCATGTTCATGAGTCTCACGGCGCTGATCGTCG